>NZ_JBKVCZ010000140.1:0-16504 GCF_046966825.1 Hungatella sp.
TGAAGACGCTGCTGGCGAAGCTCCGCTTCAGCGACGGCAATCGGCTGCTGCTGGAAAATGACATCATTCTGGATTTCACTTCCTGGAATCAGAACAGCTCGTTCCTATCAAGGATCGGGATGCTGCGGAAAGCGATCGCCGGGCATTTTATCGTGGAAATGGGTTACTGCAGCCCCAGCGGCACGGTGACGAGACGCGTCGAGCCGTATAAGCTGATTTTCAAACAGGAGACGTGGTACCTGCTGGCCTTCTGTCTGCTGAGACAGGAATTCCGCATGTTCCGCCTGAGCCGGATTACGGATTTAGAGGTCAGTGATTCCGTCTTTGATGAACGGAGCGATTATGAGATTCCTTCGATGGAAAGCCATTTTGTCAACGACGGAGGCCAGGCGGTCACCGTGAAAATGGACCGTTCTCTTGAATTTCTGGCGATTGATTTCTTTGGCCGCGAAAATCTGGTTTACCGGGAGAACGATATTGTTGTTACATTTCTCACCGGGAGGCCGGAATGGGTTCTGAGCACTTTTTCCGGATTTGGAAACAAAGCCGAGATTCTGGCGCCGGACAGTCTCCGGCAGGAAATAAAACAGTATCTGGAGCAGATGGCAGCATTATATTAGACGGATAACGTGAAATATGACAGGACGCTGTCATATTTAAACGGTTATACTCGTATCAGAAATATCTGAATGTTCTCAGACATTTACAGAATGAAATCGATTGGAGGTACCGTATGGCAGTTGATAAAAAATACGAGGCGGACGTGGCCGTGATCCTCTCCCACCGCTACGACCAGGGAGGCACGCTGTGGGACACACCGGATCACCGCCTGCAGAAAGGGGCGCCGTTTTCCACTCTAGACTGTGTGAGCTATCTCCTGGAACTGGGGATGGACCCGGAAGAACCCATATTAAAGGAGGCCGCAGATCTGATACTCAGCGCATGGCAGGAGGATGGCCGTATCAGGCTTTACCCGAAGGGAAGTATTTATCCCTGCCATACGGCCTGTGCGGCGCAGGTGCTCTGCCATCTGGGATATGCGAATGACGGGCGGCTGCAGACCACATTCCGTTATTTTCTGGATACCCAGTATCCCGACGGCGGCTGGCGATGCAGGAAATTTTCCTTCGGACACGGTCCTGAGACGGAATACTCCAACCCGCATCCGACACTTCTGGCGCTCGATGCCTTCCGCTTCAGCGATTATTTAAACCGGGAACCTGCGCTGGACCGAGCGGTGGAGTTTTTACTGGAGCATTGGACGATTAAGAAGCCCATCGGCCCGTGCCATTATGGAATCGGAACGCTGTTCATGCAGGTGGAGTATCCGTTTCGGAACTATAATCTTTTTGAATACGTCTATATCCTCTCCTTCTATGACCGCGCCAGAAAGGATCCCCGTTTCCTGGAGGCATTTCACGAGCTGGAGGCGAGAACGGTAAACGGACAGATCGTGGTGGAACGGGTCGTGCCGAAGCTGGCTAAGCTCACCTTCTGTAAAAAGGGGGAGCCAAGCGAACTGGGGACAAAGCGCTTTATGGAAATACAAGATCATTGGAGAAAGGAGCCGTCTCCCAATCTGTCCCAAAGAAACGGGTCCTCTGTCAACTCCAGATAATGCTTCAGCCGTTCCCGAAATGCCAGGATCCGCGCATCCGTACACTCCTTTTCCACTTCCAGGGGATTCATTTCATACGGGTCAAGCTCTCTGTCATAGAGAAGCTCTCTCTGCGGCTCATCGGGAGTGTAGCCATTGGTGATAACGTAGGTATACCGTTTGTTCCTGATCCCCCGCCATCCATAGGCTTTGTGCGTCAGACCGCGCTTTGAAAATGCGGCAACCATGTCCGCGCCTCCGGGATAGGAACAGATCAGCATATCTTCCGGCTCGCCGGATACTGCACTGCCGTCCTCTGCCGGAGTCGTGGTCAAGCTTCCTGCGTGGCTGTAACCCTCGCACGTCTCCGGCACCTCCAGATCCAGAAGCTCCAGAAGCGTCGGCATGTGGTCGGGACTTGCGAAGATCGCCTCATTCTTTCCGGGCTCCAGTCTTCCCTTCTGCCGGAAAATGAGCGGAATGTGAAGCGCCTCATCGTACCAGATGTTCTTGCTCATAAGTCCGTGAGATCCCAGCATCTCCCCGTGATCGGCGGACAGCACCACCAGCGTGTTTTCCTCCATGCCGTTTTCCTTAAGCCAGGTCAGGATTCTGCCAAACTGTTCGTCGATTCCATGAACAGCGGCTAAATACTGGCGTGTCTGCGTCTCTAAGAGACCGCCCTCTTCCCGCATGGATTCCGGCACATTGGGACGGTAGTGGACCTTTAAATCCTTAAACTTTTCATAATAGCGCTCCGGCACCAGCTCATAAGGCAGGTGCGGCGGATTATAGGATACAAACAGTGCGAACGGTTCGTCTTCGTCCTTCTTCTGATCCATATATTCGATGGCTTTGTCGGTCTCATATTCCGCAGACCATTTGCCGGGCCTGATCTGAGTCTCGTCATTCAGCCAGTAGTGGGGATCGAGGTGATCGTCGCATGCCCCGTAGGACAGGAAATAATCGAAGCCCTGTCTTCTCTCTCCCGGCGGCGTATAGGCGTCCCACTCTCTGGCGCCGGACTTTGGATGCGGACTAAAATTGAGCTCCGACGCATCCAGATGCCATTTGCCGATATAACCTGTCGCGAAGCCCGCGTCTTTTAAAACATTGGCGATACAGGTTTCCTGGGGCTTCAGCATGATCTTCTCTTCCAGGCCGATCTTGCAGTTGGTCCACATTCCCACGCGGAACGGGTATTTACCCGTCATGAGTGAAGCCCGGTGCGGGGAACATAAGGGAAAGGTGCTGTACGCATTGGTACAGCAGACACTCTCCTCTGAAAAATGGTCAATATTCGGCGTTACTGCCTGATCGCTTCCGAGAGCGCCTATGGCTTCAGCGCGCCACTGGTCCGCGAAGACATACAAAAGATTGGTTTTCATCGATGTCTCATCTCCTTTACCAGTATAACTTCCAATCCTTCGAAAGCCGGGTCAGGGCTTCCATATAGAAATAATCTCCCCATGTATTGCATTCATCCACACCGCGGTTCGTGCAGGTGTTCTCCCTGGAATCCCGTGCATACGTACCGTGGAGCAGCAGTCCGTTGGATTTCGTGATGTCCGTGTTGGCGCAGTGATCCACGAGGGCCCTAAGCATACGGTCCGCGGCCGTTAAATAGCGGTCGGCCTTCTCCTGATCCAGATACTTTGCCATCTCCAGGATTCCGCAGACAGCGATGGCCGACGCGGATGAATCCCTCGGTTCTGTGCTTCCCGTGTCGAAATCAAAATCCCAGTAGGGAACGAGATCTTCCGGCAGATGTTCGATGAAGTAGTCCGTAACACGGCAGAATAAATCAATGTATTCCGGGTTCTTTAAATAGCGGTAACTGAGCGCGATCCCGTAGACGCCCCATGCCTGGCCTCTCGCCCATGCGGAACCGTTTCGGTTGCCCTGATGGGTTACGCCGTAAGTGGGCTCTCCCGTCTCCACATCGAAGAAATGGGTATGGTAGGTGGAATTGTCGGGTCTCAGGATGCATTTCATGGCGGTTTTGATGTGATGCTCCGCCTTCTGTGCATAGGACTCATCTCCGGTCACCTCCGTCGCCCAGTAAAGGATGGGAAGGTTTAACAGACAGTCGATGATCAGCCTGTACTCCTTAGGCTCTCCCGGATTTCCCCAGGCCTGAAGGAAGTTTCCTTTCTCCCTGTAGCGCTCAGCCAGATGATCGGCCGCCAGAAGCGCCGCCTTTTTTGCGTGCTCATTGCCGGTCAGCTTGTAAGCCGCCACACAGGACAGGCTGTATAAGAAGCCCATGTCGTGGTGGTTTACGTCTATTTTCTTCTCGATCCGCTCTAAAAAGCTTTCTACCTGAATGTCGGCGGCCTTTTTAAATGCCTCGTCCCCGGTATGCTCATAGGCCAGCCAGATCGAGCCGGTCCAGAATCCGGTGGTCCATTCCACATTTTCCGTCGGCTCATAGAAGCCGCCGAAGCTGTTGGAGGACTGAAATTTCTCTGTAAATACCGGAAGGTTTTCCCGGATAACAGCTACGGCGCCGTTAAGCGCCGTAGTTGTCATCCCCTCTTCCATGCCCGGATAATTCCGGATTGTGTTAAGGGTCTGTGCCATAATCAATTCTCCTTATTCTTTTCCTTTCATTTTACCCCTTAATTCCGCTGGCTGCAACGCCTTCCACGAAGAACTTCTGACAGCTTAAGAATACGATGACAACCGGGATCAGGGAACAGACGGAAGCCGCCATGATCCATGCGTAGTCGGCGCCATACTGGGAAATAAACATACGGATACCTAACTGAATCGTCTTTAATTCTTTTGTCTTTAAGTAAATGAGGGGTCCCATGAAGTCGTTCCACACATTGGTGAAGGTGAAGATCGTCAAGGTCGCCATCGCCGGTTTTCCCAGCGGAAGAACGATTCTCGAGAAGATGCCGAATTCATTTAAACCATCGATTCTGGCGGCCTCGCAGAGCTCATCCGGGATACTGATATAGAACTGACGGATTAAGAATACGCCGAATGCGGAGAATGCCTGCATCAGGATCAGTCCGATATGAGTATCATTTAAGCCCATCTTGGAGATCAGAATGAACTGAGGAATCATGTATACCTGCCACGGAACTGCAATAGTGGTAACATACATCAGGAAAATCAAGTCTCTTCCTTTGAATTTCGTCTTTGTGAAGCCGTAAGCCGCAAGACAGCTGGTGAACAGCTGGATTACGGTGGTACAGATTGTCAGCTTCGCAGTATTTAAGAAGAAGGTCGTAAGCGGAAGCTTTTTCCAGATAATCTGGTAATTGTTCCAGTGTATGGAATCCGGCCACCATTTCATGGGAATGGAGAATACGTCCTTGTTAAGCTTTAAGGAGGAAATCACCATCCAGTAGAAAGGAACCAGCATGAATAAGGACAGTAAAACTAATAAAATATAGATCAAACCTTTGTATGATTTCTGTTTTGTCTGCATACCGTTTCCCTCCTTTACATTAAGTCCTGAGACCATTTTTTCTCACCGGCGAACTGTACGAGCGTGATGACAAGTACAACGGCGAAGAGAATGATCGCGCCTGCGCTTGCCGGCCCCAGCTGCCAGCTGGTAAATGCTTTTTCATAGATGTAGTTGACCAGGGTCTTGGTCGCATTGCCAGGGCCGCCGCCGGTCATAACGTATACTAAGTCGAATACCTTGAAGCACTGGATCGTCAGCATGATCAGGACGAAGAAGGTGGTAGGTGTCAGCATCGGAATCGTAATGTAGCGAAGCTTCTGCCAGCCGTTGGCCCCATCGATGCTGGCCGCTTCGTAGAGGGAGCTTGAGATTCCCTGAAGGGCTGCTAAGTAAACGATCATGTAATACCCCATGTATTTCCAGATGCTGACGATGGAAATGGCCACCATAGCCCAATTCACATCGACCACCCAGCGGGGCGGATTGGCAATTCCTATGAATTTCAGGAATTCATTGACCGGTCCGAAATCCGGCTGAAACAGCATGTTCCAGACAGCTCCCACCGCCACGATGGAGGCGATATATGGGAAATAGATTGCCGTACGGAAAATGGCGATTCCTTTCAGCTTATTGTTTAAAAGAACGGCCAAAAGCAGAGAAAGCACCAGGGTCGGAAGGACCGTCATGAGTGCGTACTCGATGGTGTTCCAGAAGGACTTCATGAATATTTCGTCTTTAAAAATCTGTACGAAATTGGCAAGTCCAACAAACTCCATGGGAGCCTGGGAGGCATCCCATTTCATAACACTTAATACAAAAGAAAAACATACGGGAATGAAGATGAAAATCGCGTAACCGATCAGATTCGGCAGTATGAACGCGTAACCGACCATATTGTCGCGGATTACTCGTTTCTGACGCGAGGAAAAACCTTTCTTTTTTTTCTCTTCCATTTATTATACCTCCTGGCTTCTGCACTTTTTCCCATAAGAAAGAGCGCTCACTATAATAAGTTTACAGAGGCGCTCTTTCTGTCATGGGAACCTGTTAATAATTAGTTCCAGCCCTTTATTTCTGCTACACGTTTGTTCAGTTCTGCAATACCATCATCGATGGAGTAAGCCTTGATCATGATCATCTCATGTACTTCGTCTAATGGCTTACGGATCTCTTCGATCTGCGGATCAAGAGGACGGTCAAATGCGTAATGTGTATAGGTTAAAGCTTCCTTGTTGCTGTCGCCTTCCGGGAAATACTCTGCGGATGCGATGGTGTTGATGGATTCGTCTGTCTGGATGCCTGTGAATACGCCCTGCTCAGCAAGAATGTTGGCTGCTTCTTCAGAGGATGCAAACTTTACGAAATCCCATGCTAAATCTTTCTGATCTGTGTAAGCGCTGATTCCGATTGGTGTTAAAGCACCTACGGTGTAGCCGGATTCTGTATCTTCCGGATGAGGAATTCTTGCTACGCCCCAGTTGAAGTCTGTCTCGCCTTCTGCCTGAGCCTGCATCATGGTTGCGATGAACCAGCTGCCCATCGGCATCATGGCACACTGCTGATTTTTAAATACAGATGAATAATGAATGTTGGCTGTCTTTAATGTGGAGTAGTCCTGCATATAACCATTTTCCTGTAATGCAAGTGCTTCCTCATAATATGGCTTTAAGAAGGAGTAATCTTTCTCAACAACGGTGTGCTTTCCGTCCTGTACAGCCCAGTTGGTAACGAGCGCCTGCCATGTATGGTCATGTGTTCCGTATACCTTTGCGCTTCCCTCGCCGGAGGTCATCTTTGCTGCCAGTTCGTCGTACTCTTTCCATGTCATGTCGTTGGAAGGATATTCTACACCGGCTGCATCGAATAAATCTTTGTTATAATATAATACGTACCAGTCTGAACGGTATGGAAGTCCGTATGTAGTGTCGTTGTACATTAACTGCTCTGCCGCACCGCTGTATACGGATAAGTCCAGATTGTCCGCCTTGATCATCTCATCTAACGGAAGCAGCTGGCCCTTGTCTGCCATCTGAAGCATGGAGCCCATGTCCTTTACCCAGATAACGTCCGGATCGGCCTGAGCAGCGGATAAGCTGATTCCCAGGGAGTTGTTGTACTCGTCTGCGGAAGTGTCGATTACCTTGATCTCTACGTTTGGATTCTTTGCTTCATATGCTTTTACTACTGCGGAGAACTGCGGGGTTGTATCGTAATCCCATGTGGTTACAGAAAGAACCTGCTTCTCACCGCTTGCGGCCGCTGTAGTCTCTTCCTTGCTCTCAGCTCCTGCCGCTGTTGTGCCCTCTTCCTTCGCTGTCGTCTCAGGTGCCTTTGTTGCTGTGTCCTTGCTTCCGCATGCTGCGAGTGATGTGCATACCATACCGGCTGCAAGTGTCAATGCTGCAACTCTCTTTAACTTCATGTTAAAACCTCCCTATTCTTGAATCACAATTGTTTGTGTTCCTTTGATGACATAAGAATACCAGATTTTTCCCTTCCGTTAAATTAACGATTTTTATAATTCTGTTACTATTTTTCTGATTTGGGAAAATGAAAAAGAGAAAAAATATAATATTTACAGATTCTTGTATTTTTTTCATATCAGGCCTTTCTGGCAATTGAAATCCTGCTGTTTTATTAGTATGATATCCATAAGAATGTGGAGAAAGGGATGGAATATGAATAAAGAAGAGAGACAGAAAAACGGGAAAATGCCGAAGACATTTCAGAAAAAACTGATCTTATATAATATGCTGGTCATCATCTGTATCGCGAGTGCGGTAAGCTTCTATAACTATCGCTCCTATTGCCAGGATGTCATCATCAGCGAGACTAATAACTCTGCAAACCGTGTCCGCACCCTGTCTGAACGACTGCAGGTTGCATACGATGAGATGGTGAATATCGTATTAAACTGCGCGGAGCGCAAGTCGCTGTTCTTCGCCACCACGCTGGACAGCCCGAACAAGCCTTATAATACGTCCATGGCCGTCTACGCCTCCGATGTGCTCCGGGATTTCTGTGCCATCTCCGGTTACAGCAGGTACATCAATAAAATCGTTCTCTACCATAACGGTCTCGTCCTTCAGGCCGGGAATTCCTTCGGCGCATCCATGGATGTGGAAAACATTATGAAAGCCCCATGGTTTTCCTCCCTTTTATACAGAGAGAACGCTCAATATACCCTCTCGCTGGAGGACAATCCGTTCAAGTCGGGCAAAGGCCGGCCCACGGTACCGAAGCTTCTTCCGCTTCTCCGGCCCCTCCAGTACAGCGCACGCAACAAGCCGGAGGAATCCTGGGTCTTTTTAGGGATCACGCCCACCCTGTTCTCCGACACGTTAAAAAGTCTGCCTTCGGATGTCCTCGTATACGCGGTCACCGAGGGCGGGGATATCATCGCCTCCACCGACAGAGAACAGGAATTTGATACTTCCCCTATTATTACCAGTCTCCTGGCGACCAAAGAGCAGGAAGGCAATTACCAGATGAAGCTCCATCACGAAAACTGTGTGATCACCTATACGAAGCAGCCGGTCAGCGGCCTGCTTTTCTTTGAAATCCGGCCGGAGAGCCGGATGCAGCTGGATCACGGCGTCATCAGGAGAACCGTTCTGATCATATTTTTCTTCTGCATTGCCATCGGGCTCACTCTCTCACTTCTGATCTCCCGCCAGTTAGGCGCGCCCATCAGCCGTCTGACGAAGCGCCTGGAGCTGATATCAAAGGGAGATTTCGAACCGGATCACTCCATTGAGACGGACGATGAGATCGGTATGATCGGGCGGCAGATCAATCAGATGTCGGGACGCATCTCCAACCTTTTAGAGACCAGGGTGGAAAGTGAAAAAGAAAAAAAGGATCTGGAAATCAAGATGCTGCAGGCGCAGATCAATCCCCATTTCCTCTATAATACACTGGATTCCATCAAATGGATCGCCACCATGCAGAAAAACAGCGGAATCGTGTCCGTAGTCACGGCCCTCTCCTCGCTGTTAAAAAACATGGCGAAGGGCTTCAACGAGAAGGTCACGCTTCGCCAGGAGTTGGATTTTCTTCAGAATTATGTTATTATTGAAAAGATTCGGTATATTGAACTGTTTGATATCGATATTATTGTCGATCAGGAGGAGCTCTACGACGCAAGGATCATCAAGCTGACGCTGCAGCCCATCGTGGAAAATGCCATCTTCAGCGGCATTGAGCCCAGCGGACGCACTGGTCTCATCACGATCCGCGTCTGGGTCAAGGCCGGAGTCCTGCACATATCTGTCACGGACAACGGCATCGGCATTTCTCCGGAAAACATTGAAAAACTGCTGACCGATACATCCAGAATCACCCGCAGCAACATGAGCGGTATCGGTCTTCCCAATGTAGACCGCAGGTTTAAACTGGTCTATGGCGAGGATTACGGCCTTACGATTGAAAGTGTAGTTGATCAGTATACCACTATTACCATAACGCTGCCGCTGGAATTTTAGAGGCTGGCCGCAGGGAGGAAAGTAAAATATGTACAGAGTTATTATCGTGGACGATGAACCGCTTATCCTGGCTGGTATTGCATCTCTTATCACCTGGGAGGAGTATGACTGTACCATCATCGGCAAGGCCACCAACGGCCCGTCTGCTTTCGATATGATCATGGAACTGAAGCCGGATATTGTCATCACCGACATACGGATGCCGGTGTTAAACGGACTGGAGCTGGTGGAGAAATGCAAGGACGAAGGCTGTACCTTCGCCTTCATCGTGCTGACGAATTTAGAGGAGTTTCATCTCGTTCGGAAGGCGCTCTCCCTGGGCGCCTCCGACTATCTCGTCAAGCTGGATTTGAATGAGGAAGCGCTCGCCGCCTCCCTGGCGCGGGCCAAAGACGCCTGCGAACTGCTTGTAAGCCAGAAGCAGCACCAGCTGCTGAATGATCTGATAAAGGACAATCATGAGAATTTGTCAAAGAACTATTTAAGCCAGCTTCTGCTGTCCGGGAACGCCCCGGAAGTGCCGGATAAGGTGAAGGAGGAGTACCCGGAACCATTTCTTCTTCTCTTCTCCGTAAGTCCCATCAATATTGCTTTTGAGACAGATGACGATCCTTACGATTTCCATCAGATCAGCAAACAGCTGATGGATATTCTGGGCGGAATCGCCACCAGAACCTTCCTGCGCCACACGCTTCTGGAGTTCCGGACGGATACGTACTTACTGGCCGCTTCCTTAAAGGACGGCGATGTGTTTGAGACGGTTGTATCGGAGTTCTGTCAGAAGATGGCGGTGGCTCTAAAGACGTATTTCGAGTTCAGCGCCGTATTCGGTGTGAGTACAAGGAAAACGGAGATCCCGCTTCTCACAGACGCGCTGGCAGAGGCGCAGACCGCGCTGGAGGTCTACTATTTCGAGTCCAGCTCTCCGGTGGTCTTCTACCAGGGACAGAGGTATCATATGAGCCGGGCAAAGGATTTCAATATCAATATTTTCAAAAAAGATTTATCCGCCGCGATCGCGCAGAATGACAGTGATAAGCTGGCGGCCGTCTTTGAACAGATCATCACCCTGTTTAAGGAAAACCAGCCGGGCAAGGAGCAGGCGGCCAGCGCATGCATCAATCTCTATACGTATCTGTATTCCTATTTCGAGAGCGCGGACAACAGCTACGGCGATATCTTCCCTTACGCCATCAATGTGGCGGGGCGGCTCTATCAGTTTAACAGCCTGGCCGATATACTGACATGGCTTCAAAGCTTTTGCAGCAAGCTCTGCCGCCTGTTGAATGACCGCAAATCCACCCGTTCCGACAAGCTGGTGGAGCAGGCCAGGGCCTATGTGGACGAGCATTATATGGAAAAGCTGACCCTGGCCGATATCGCGGACAGTCTGAATATCAGCGCCGGCCATTTGAGCAATACCTTTAAAAAACTGACCGGCAGCACCCTGTCCGATTATATCGCCACGGTGAAAATCGAACATGCCAAGGAACTGATCGATACCCACCAGTATCTGATGTACGAGATTTCAGATATGCTGGGGTTCGACAACCCCTATTATTTCAGCAAGGTCTTTAAGAAGGTGACGGGAATCTCGCCAAGAGAACATGAAAACAGGACGCCTGCCTCGTGAAAACAGGCTCGTAAAACCTGTCACATATAACATGTCTCATAAAACGGCGGGGGCGTCTCCGGTACCATACGTTTGCAGTATGGACTGGAGACGCCCCCGCTTTTTCCGGGATTTTGCAGTTAGTATTGGATGAACTCCGCTCCTGCCAAGTTAGGAATAAAAAATAATTCGGTTTTATCAATTCGACTGTTCTTTATCCATGATCTGCTTGACGACTCTGTCAAAATCACTTTCCATCTGACGCATTTCTCTCGCCCTGTAGATTTCAAATTCCTTTTCCGCTTTTTCTATTGCCTGTCTATGTGATACTTTTCCTTTTCCGGCTAAAAGTTTTCTTTGCAGAGAAATAATCTGATTATCAAGTGCGGCAATCCAGTCCTTCATCTGCATCGGCCTCTGTTCCAACGCTTGAAATTCAGCAAAATCAAGGAACTGTGATACCAGAAGATTTAATCTTTGCAGTTCAATCTCCGATAGATAATTCTTTGCTATTTTCACATCATCTTTCGTAATATAATTACCTTTAAAATTCGTCATCCCTACCAGAGGCTTTTCATTATCCACTCTATCATATATTACCTCTGCAGCAGTATGTTCGTGTACTGCATAGTGCAGCTTGTTCTGCACTGTAGCAAAAAATTGTTTCGTCAAATCTGAACGAGGATCATAATCTGTAGCAGTTGCATAAATATCTGTCACCTGTTGATAAAAATTGCGTTCAGAAGAGCGAATATCTCTAATTCTCTGTAAAAGTTCCCTGAAATAACGAGATCCACCTTGCTTCAGTCTCTCATCATCCAGAGCAAAGCCTTTTTGAATATATTCGTGAAGCCTTATTGTCGCCCAACGCCTAAATCGTGTGGCTACCTGTGACTGAATGCGGTATCCAACCGCAATTACCATATCCAAATTATAGTGGTCTATATTTCTTTTGACCTGTCTGCTTCCCTCATTTCGAACTAACAAGAATTTCTTGTTAGTTGCCTCCCTGTCCAATTCTTTGTCTTGATAAATTCCTTCTATGTGCTGGCTGATATTCTGCTGTGTTGTATCATATATATCAGCCAGTTGATTTTGCGTGAGCCACAAATCCTCGTCTGTAAATCGAACGGATATTTTTGTAATTTCATTTTCATCCTGATAGATTAAAATAGTATTATCTCCTGACATACTCCACCTCATTTTGTAATCAAATACAAATTATAGTTTATTCATAATATTTTCGATAGCTTCTGTACAATTTTCCAGATACTCTTGTTTCACTTGCCCCCTTCGCCCGAAAACATTCCGTTGAAGACTAGAAATCCAGGTCGTCGTCAGCGCCTGGGATCAGGAACAGGAAACTCTTCTTTCCTTCCTTGTAGGCCCGTTTGGCCAATTCCTCACACTGATAGGAGTTTAAGGCTTTAGCGGCGATCGCGAAAACCTGCTCCCGTCCGTCTTCGTAGGCCCGGTATGCGTATTTTATCTGGTCTTCCTCAGGGAGATCTGAAAACAGGATGGAAAAGAAAGCGATTTTTTCATCTTGATACGCCTGCTCTCCTGTCTCTTTTAAGAGATCCCCGTCTGTTTCATCCATGAGAATACTGAAAAATGGGACCTGGTCATCCTGATAGGCTTTTTTCAGATACCGATGCCTCTCCTCTGTCGTCAGAAGCTCATCTGACAGGCTGAAGCAGGGGATATTCTTCTCCTGATAAGCCCGGTCGATCATCGTGTTCTGCGTCTTCTTCGATGCTTTTTCCAGCACAGCAGAATAGTAGTCTAACTTATTTCCTTCATAAAATTTAACGGCCAGCTCATCGTATGTCTCCCGATAGGGACCGTCCACTCCCACCACGACCGGATTCGTCATGATGAAGTTTGTGACCCACTGATTGGTGGAATTCTCTTCTGTCTTGCGTTCCTCCAGAATGGCCAGACGAATGGCTTCCAGAACCTCCGGATCATCCGCATACTGTTTCATCTCCTCGATAAAGGACACCGTATATACGTCTCCGGCCGTGACCTGGCGGGTCGTCTGATACAGGGAGGAATCATTGTTCCACGCCAGACGGATTCCGTACTTGTTTACGAAGAAACCTGTGACTTTAAAGCTGTGCCGCCATTTTTTGCTTTCGGGATTCGCAGAATCGTTGAGCCAGGCATCCTTCCTCTCTGAACTTTTTTGTACCTGCAGGCCCGTCTCCTGCGCTCCTGCTGAAAAACCGCCGAGGGCCAGAAGGGAACCGGTTAAAAGTGCGGTTATCATGAGTGATGCCATCTTTTGAACTCTTGTGGTCTTTCTTGTCTTCATAACAGCCTCCAGTCTTTCTTTAAGCATATGGGTATTTTCACAGAGCGGCATGGAAACCGCGTGTCCGGCTGTTCCGTTTGTTCCCTTCAGGGAGAAAAGGAGCGTATCGCCGTAGGCCATCCGCTGTTCCGCGGACAGGCCGGAAATCGCTTTCTCGTCGCAGGAAAGCTCACACGCGTGATCGCATTCCCGGCGCATAAAATAGACGAGCGGGTTAAACCAGTGGATGGAGACAGCAAGCTGGATCATCCATTTATAGAGAATATCCTTCCGCTTGTAGTGAATCAGCTCGTGGCGGAAGATATCGTATAGCTCAGACGGCATAAGGTCGATTTCCGGAAGCAGAATACAGGGCTTTAAAATCCCCGCCAGCATGGGAGAAAACGTTTCTTTGCAGTAATACACCGGGATCCTGCGCCGGATCTTCAGTTCCAGCGCCACACTGCGGCAGATTCCGGCGGCCGCGGTGTCTTCTGCGGACACCGTGACCGACCGGAGAAGCTTTAAACATCTGCGGTAAGCGAAGATCTGGCGGCAGAAAATCAGCAGCGCGGGGATAAACCAGATAACCCACAGGAAGGAAAACGCCTGTGAGCCGACGGCGGCCATTGCAACAGGATTACTGAAAGGCTTCTGCGGCCCGGAATCGCCTGCCGTGAACGGTTCTTCCGGGTCAGACATTTCGGCTTTGGGCTGTGTGTATCCATCATCCATCGGGAAAACGGGAACCGTAGAAACCGGAACTGGAGAAACCGGAACCGGAGAATACTGATCTTCGGAAGCCATGGCGGCAGAGACGCCTGCGGCCAGACGCTCCGTGCCCCAATCGGCGGCGCGGCCGATCATGCCGGGAGACGGGGACAGTGGAATCAGCAGTCTCACCACGGCCAACAGCCAGATATAGTACTGCCATGACTTACTGAACCGGCGTTTCCACAGCGGCCGGCACAGGAACAGGACGGCGATAATGACAGAGGCCGATAAAGAAACGGATAAGTAGAGGTAAAAAAGCTTCTGCATCACGACTCCTCCTTACACTTCTCCCAAAACCGCTGCAGCTCATCCGCCGCTTCGGAGTCCAGTTGCTCCTGACCAAACAGGGAGGTGAGCAGATGCTTGACACTGCCGTCGAAATATTCCCGTACAAACGTATGGGCCTGCCCTGACAGATACTCTTCTCTCGTCACCGCGGCCGTATATTCGCTCATTCTGCCGCGGCGGGTGGAAATGATGAATCCCTTTTCCATCAGACGGGTGATAAAGGTGCGAATCGTGGTCCGCTTCCAGCCCCGCCCGTTCTCTTCTGCTTTTTCTAACAGCTCGGCGATATAGATGGATCCGCCGCTATTCCAGATAATTTCCATAATTTCTTTTTCCGCATCAGACATTCCCTGTATCTCTTCCATAATCGCACCTCTTTTTATTACATCATGTAGTCATATGTTGATATTACATCATGTAGTCATTAATGTCAACACCATTGTGGAAAATAATGGCCGGATGCACAAAGGGCCGGGGCGCACAAAAGTCGTCCCGGCCTGCTGATATCACTGATATGGTTCAGAGAAAATATGGTTTCTGTTACAGGCTGCAGTATCCGACGATCTCACAGTCTGCCGGCAGTTCATACCCGTTCAGACTGCCAATGGTCCACTCTGTCGGGAATGGACGGCGCTCGTCGAGAACCGCCGCAAAATTCAGCATGACAGCCCCGCAGTTTAGTCTGGCGTCGAGTTCTCCGGTCATGGAGTCCATCATCTTCACCAGGATAGCTTTTCCGTCTGCCAGAAGGAGGCGGAAGGACTGGCGGTTTAAAAAGGTAGGCGCGTAGCTTGCCGCATATAAGGCCTCTCTGAGGCCGTCATCGATATACATCTCATCTAAATCGGCTTCTTTTCCCCACGCATCGCCGTATACCATCTCCGTAAGGGAAATCTTCGGAGCAAGATGGCCCTCTCTCGTGATGACATCCACATCGGAAATACTTCTGATATGCAGTCTCGTTAAGCTTCGCTCTTTTTTTCCATAGCCAAAGGCTGTGACGGCGGCTACCTTTTTGCCATCCCCAATCTTTAACGCCGCCCGGAGCGCCGGATCGTCGTCAACCGTCAGCCAGCAGCTGTCGAGTCCCAGGTCGGTCATGTGAAGTATCATATCTTCATTCATATAGCCGGCGTTTTCAAGATATCCCGGCTTCACTTCCGACAGGAGAAGCAGGTAGGCCGGCGCCTCGAACGTAAGGCCTTCGTATCCGGCATTCCCCTGAAGCTGGCCGCATTCTGATCCATCGAGTATAACAATGTCTGTTTTGATATCTGGTACAAGACGCCTGCATTCTGCAAAACACTTTGTGAGTGCTGCTTTCACTTCCCCGGATACTGGTTTGTCCGTAAATTCTCTGATTGATTTTCTGGCTTCCGCCGCTTTTCTGTAATCCATATTGCCCTCCTTGTTTTGTCATTCTTTTTTTATTATATCACTGCCCTTCCTGGCGGGCAAGACTAATGCCTGCGCTTCTTCCCGGAAGATCCCTTACGTTTGGCAAGCAGGGCTTCGAATTCTTCCGCCGAACAGCCGGATTCCTGCATCCACTGCTCTCGGCGGTGCTTTCTCACGGCCGCGGCTCTCGCCTCCCTGATTTTCTGCCTCTTTAAGAAGAAGAGAATCCCACATGCGACGGCGGCCAGTGCGGCGGAAGCTCCGGCAGCCAGGAGCCAGCCGCGGGAAAAATTCATCCGGAAGCGCCCGCCGGGGGCGGCCTGGTCTGACAGGCCTTCAGGAACGGCGGATCTGGTGAGACGGCTCCTGACCGCGGGATTGGGGGTGATCCAGGCGTGGCCGACCGTCCGCTCTCCGTATAAGTAATTGACCGTGACCACGGTTCCGGACGGAGTCAGAGACGTCTCGTCATAGCTCACCATGGGAACGACGGCAGACAGATCCGCCTCCTTCGGCAGCACGATCCGGCTGTTCTGGTTCAGCAGAAGAAGCGACTGATCCGTATTGGAATCCGAGTAGGTCAGATGATTCTCCGGTACGAGACTGCCTTCATAGTCGGTAAGCTTCATGG
>NZ_JBKVCZ010000141.1:0-16150 GCF_046966825.1 Hungatella sp.
AGTTATATTTTATCGTCTATGGCATGGTTAATTAAGCGTCTATGGTTGATTTTTAACGTCCATAGCATGTATAATAGTAATAATTTTAGAATTTATTAAGGAGGAATTGGATGGAAAAACTCGCATGTACAGTGATAGGACATAAACCAACGCGATTTAAGTTTAAATACAAAGAAAATTATTCTTTATGCAAAAGAATAAAAAATGCTATGGCAGAACAAGTTAAGATACTCCATGCAATAGGTGTACGCCGTTTTTATATAAGTGGTTCACTGGGAGTTGGCATATGGGCCGGTGAATTGATCCTACGCCTGAAGGAACGGCCTGGATATGGGGACATAGAGTTTTGCATTGTTTTTCCATATGAAGGCTATGATGCGAATTGGGATGAACGGAGCCGAAAACGCATGAACTTTCTGAAAAAGCACAGTGCGGAATGTATAACCATTAGAGGTGCAGACGGCAGAGAAGGATTTTTCCGGCAAAATTATTATATGGTTGATCAGGCGCAGCACATGGTAGCCATTTATGACGGAAATCATACGGTGAAATCAGTCACAGGACAGACCGTAAAGTATGCCATGCGAAAGGGGCTGAAAATCGTATACATTCACCCGGATACGGCGAAAATCCTCTGAATGATTCGGCCGGCTACTTTTTTAACCCTTTAATAATGGCTTTCACATTCCCCAACTGCTCATGATCCAGGGCCTTTATATCGTCAAGCATTTCTTTATACTCTGTAGGATAGCTGTTATCACTGTCGAAAAATTCGGCTGGCGTAACGCCTAAGTATTCGCAGATATAGAAAAAGACCTGCATGGACGGAAAGCCGTTTCTGTTTTCCAGCGCGTTAATATACCCCGCGCTTTGTCCAATGGACAAGCTCATATCCCGCGCAGATACCCCTTTTTCAGAACGTAATTTTTCTAACCGTTGATAAAACAAGTTTTCATACATACCAAATCACCTCTGTATATGATTTTACCCTATAGGTGACTGTAATATGTCTGGATAGGCTAGATACTCACCCCTTAATATCTGATTGTATTAGATATAATGATAAAAATAACTTTTTTAACCAGATAGGAGATCTTATGAAGAAGATATTTACTTTTGGCATATCAAGAAAAGTCTGCATACTATTTATCACTTCTGTTTTGCTTTTGCTGGCATGTATAGTTGGCGCTGGTCTGTCAAATAGACAAAGAGGGGATAAAACCAGGCAGTGGGAGCAAGAGCAGCCAGGACAAAACGAGCCAGGGCAAAGCCAGGAATCTGATATTGAACAGGAGGAACCTCCGCGATACAGGTCGGATACAGCGCCAGAGGATTGCCTGCTCTGTAATGGAGGAAAAGAGACGCTGCTAACCTGGTACTTTGGGCAGGAAAATGTAGGCTTTATCAGCCTGAATACTTTTAAGCTGTCATGTGTGGAAATTAACCGGTATGATGATCATAAGAAACTGATAGAAGAGCCTGTAAAGGGGTCATCTTCTCACATATTGAATACTGGTGACGACGGTTTTTTGTCATTGGTTTCAGAAGATCCGAACAGAGGATACGCCCGTGCCTCCCTCACCTTTAATAATGATGAAGTTCTGGATATAAAAAAGGCCGGTAAATTTTTATGTACAGATTGTCTGAATCGTATGATGAGTGAGAGCTGGAGCGATGAACCGTATGGAATCGGGGTGATTGACTTTAGGACAAAAGATATACGGCTCCTGGAGCCGGATATTACGGCATTTATTTTTAATGACTATTATATTACCTGCGATCTGCGTGAAAAAAGGGAAGAGGATTCAAGCGTGGAGATGGATTTGTTGGTTTTTTATTGCCCGGAGAGATATGAAAAATAGATGGTGTGAGAATACTTCCATTAAAAAGCGTCCCCTCTGATTACTGCTGCGGGGACGCTTTGAACATAATATGGCGAAAGAAGTCACTACTGCCCTAGAATGCTATTTTAAATAATAATGTACATATAGGTTATAATCTTTAAACCGTGTTATCAGCCGTAACCATATTTGTAAGCGTTGTGTTTCGGAGTAAAGGTTGTATTCCGTTTCATCGCGGGTCGGCTCCGCGCAGGCAGCACAAAGCCGTTTCATGGCCGATAATGATGTAAATTCCGGCAATAGGAATAACGCTTCCGTAAATTCATCAATCTCCTTTACTAATTCTGGGTCCAGCCGCTCCTTATGGCATTTAAACCAGGAGGTATACCATCTGTATCCATCATAATCGGAGCGGGAATAAACTAATTCACTGGCCGGCCGGTCGATACCGTTTTCCCCCTTTTCAATATTTTGAAAAACATGGTTAAAGGAACAAACCGGCGTGAGAATGACCTCTGATTCGGACGCAATATCCGGCAGCTTTGTGTATATATTTATTTTCATTGGTAATATACTCCTTTCTTTGGATTGCTTAACATGCAATCCGCGTAACCTCTTTCTTTTTCTGGCTGCTATGTAAAATTTGAATTGCAGCATTGACATCTCTGCTTTCATACTCATGGGTCAGATTATCAAAATAATCGCCATAATACAGTTCATTATCATAGGCACGAAATGTATTTTGCTTCCATAGTTTATCATTTTCTTCGTCCAGCTTTTTATATTGCTCCTGGACGCCATACATATACCAGTCCATCACATCATATTTAGTTTTCCATTTATCAAACTGACGGCCCTCTAACATTCGCTCAAATGCCCACAAATAAGCCTTTTCAAAATTAGGCCAGCGCCGGAATTCCCGAAGCATATTTTTAGATGATGTGAGAGGACAGCCAACACAGCCGATCCGGCTGAAGCCTTCATCGTATAATTCGCAGTATGGAATATGGTTATCGTCTATGACGTTCCAGAGCTGTTCATCAGTCCAGTCAAGAATGGGATGAAAAAATGTCACACCCTTGTATGCCTGACAGGTTTCAACTCTTGAGCGGTTCCTTCGCTTTACGCTTTCAGCTTTGCGTACCCCAGTCAGCGTAAGGACATGCCCCTCTTTCGGGCATGTGTTTCGTTCCTTGTATTCACTGCAGCAATATCGGCAGACTCTCGTAGGAGGGAACCCTTTTTTAATAATTAGGTGGAACATGGATATTCTGGGCGGTTCTTCTATCACATCGGAATGATACTTTCTGATGAAACGAAGCAGCTCAGGGGGATCAACGCTGGTTCGGCTGAATCTGGCCTGGTAGGGGATACCGGCTTGATCGAATAACCATTTCAGCACCACACTGTCTTTGCCGCCGGAAAAACGCAGACACATGGTATGGCAGCCAGCTATAACGCGCAGTTCCTTGATGACCTGCCCCACATAATCACCGTACACGGGTAAATCTATCTGGCCTCTCATTAGTATTCCTCACATTCTGATCTGTTCCTTTGGTCTGTCATAGTGGAAATCAAGATTTAACCACCATAACCTCTAATGCACCGTCCTTCCTGGCATATGGCAGGTTTGAAAGGATATCGGCGTAATATTTTCCTGTCCCTACCTCACTTTTCAGATAGCTATGGTGAGAAAGAGGCAGCCCATCGCTTCCGATAACGCCGATTACAAAAGCATCTGTCTCACGGGTGCTGTGGTACAGCATATAAGTGAGTCCTCCCTGATTCCACTTAGCTGCCCGAAAGTTATCGGCGCAGATTAAGTCCTGCCAAAATGCTTTTACCATTCCAAGCTGCTTTGAAAATAACCTGTCTTTGTGAAACGGATCAGCAGTTACCTGTGGTGCATATAATTGATGTGTTATAAAATCATTTGCCATATAGTTCAGTCTCCTTCCTTAATCGAACAGGTTCATTTGTACCGGTTGTTCTTGTTCTTCCTTAATCCTTTGCAGCCGTAATTTTTCCAGTTCCTCAATTCGTTCGGGTGTCAGCCATTTATCTGCATGAATCTTATCTAAAGAGTAATTCTCCAGGCTGCCATATCCGTTTTTAAGGATTTTTGCTTCCAGCTTTTCAATTCGTTTTGTTCGCGCCCTTTGACGCCGTTCCCGTTTTGCTTCCTTTTGGCATTTTACTAAATCTGATGAATGCGATATGTTGATACCCTCCTGGATATCAGCCAGATCCTGCATAAGGTCACGGCTTGGCCTGGATTCTGCTCTGACATTTAGAATCTCAGCCTGGAATGTGGGATCAAATAGTTTTATGGTGGTATAGGTATTCCACTTGTATTTATTCCAGATGATTTCTTTTCCATTTTGGCGGATAAAAGCCTCGCAGATATCCATACACACAGGGCGTTCAAAGTAGCGTATTCCCTTTTCAATGTGGACGATCACTTCCCCATCGAACAGGGTTCCATCTTTCCTGATGTGGCTTGTCTTTAAGTCATAGTATACGTTGGCCTTTTTCCGGCTAAGCCGCCGGTCTAAAACAGGGCACCACCCATTTTGTGAATAGCAAATCCTGGCACACCTTTGTGGTTCATAGTTTAGTCGCCATTCTCGCGTCCGTTCGTCAAAATACATATGATTCAAACATACCCGTCCATTGTGGGCTTTCGAGTATTCTTCATATTTTTTGTCCTTTTCCGCCTGACGCTCATCGTCCGCTTTTTCAATACTATTCTCGTAATCATAGCTTTCCTCTGTTCTATGGCAGACGCAATGGCACATAATACAGAGTCCTCCGCCATGAGTGCCATGGAGCAGCGGGTCATTGTCCGGACAGTCCGGGATATCGTAGGGACACCGGATAACCGGATTATCATTTTCATGACACCACAGGATACCCATATAACTCATATCGCTGTTTACATTTTTGCCCAGAACATATTTGCCGCAGCCTGTTTTATAGGTACAGTCATTCGCAACGGCTCTTTTGAAGATGAAGCCGCCGCCTAGGTTGTTAAGCGGATCGCCACCGGGAAGGGTGCTGTCTTGAATCTGTACATAATTGGGATAATGGTCCACGGAATATCCTTCTGACAAAAGGCGCTGTGTTAAAAGATTGTATTCAGCCATAAGTTCACCTCATAAACCAAGGCAGGGCCTGATGCCCAGATAATGCTCCATGCGGTTTCGTAAGGCGTCTATGTCCATATCATATTCTTTGGCGATACATGCCTCGCAGCAGGGATATTTGTAAGATAGTACCTTTGAGATCCTCTTATCCCAGCTATTAATTTGCTTGTTGCAGCTATTGCAGGTTTCGTCCAGCCATTTTAATTTTTTCATTAAAAGAATTCCTCCTTATAGATCAGCCGGCTTAATCCATTGTGTTGGCCGATAACAAAAAGAGCTGACGAATGCTTATTCAAGCAGTCAGTCAACTCTCTTGTTAAATTTCCTTAATTTCCTTCTTATCCTCTTTTATAGAATACTTTTAGTGGAACCGGTCAGCTGCTTTACGCTGCCGAATTCTGCTTACCATATAGAATCTCCTCGGGTATCCACTTCCCGTCACGCAGAATACAGCCGTTGACATCGCTATAGATATCCGGCGTCCTGGGCGGGTCTGCGAAACAATCCTCAGTCAGGTAAAGACCAAGGTGCTGATAGTAGAACGGTTCCAGAGCCGCTGCAATCTGTTTATTTAAAGTATGGGATAATTGTTCGATCTCCTTGATATCCTGACGTTTGAAAGCCGCGGCCGAAATCTGCCGTAGCAGCCCCGACTGTTTAATAGAGGTTTCTATAATAGCAATAGCTTCCTTAGAATATTCCTTGCGGATACGGATTCCCTGCAAAACCGCCTTATTGACATAGGCGGAAGTTGCCGCTCGTATATCTTCGCAAAGCGCTGTATATGGCTTGCGATACTTTGTTTTTAATTCAGATAAGGATACAAGCTCCCGGTTCCGTTTTAATTTGTCGAGCAGAGCAGACAAGGATTGATAAAGTTCCGTAATGTCCATTGCAATCCCTCCTTTCGGTAAAATTTAAAAGCCGTTCCAGATTGGCTTTCCGCGATAATCAAATGTCTCTGCGTCATTGCACTCTGTATCGGTCAAGTTCCTGATGCGTTTTCGGGAACGGGATATGAACAATTTGCTGCGTATCATGGTATTAGGCTGTTCACGCTCCAGCGTTTGATCAAAAGCCACCAGATCCTGAAAACGCTTCGGATGATGACGTTTTAGATGCCAGAAAAAATAATTGCGGTGAAATGGACAGAAAATGCAGGCGCTTGCTTTGGTGTCCAATCCCCAAACATCTAAACAGTAGCGGTAATTATCAGCCCTGGTAAGTCCCATCTCCACAAGGGGAAAGCGATTAACAAACATA
This sequence comes from Hungatella sp., assembly GCF_046966825.1. Lineage (NCBI taxonomy): Bacteria > Bacillati > Bacillota > Clostridia > Lachnospirales > Lachnospiraceae > Hungatella > Hungatella sp. Next base: position 6,251 of record NZ_JBKVCZ010000141.1, read on the forward strand.
GGGTGATAACTGTCAAAAATTCTTTGTTTTTCCTCAAAAGAAAAGCCAATATGCATTTCATGAGCGCCTCGGTCAGCTTCACGTAATTTTTCACGCCAACGATAACCCAGCAGCTCATAACGAACAAACTGTTGAATCTTTATAATTTTAAAATCTATTGTGCAGTGCCGTCTCATTTTAGCCTTCTTGCCATCAGCTCCTATACTCCAGAAGGGAATACTGGTGACATGTCCATTGCCAAAGTTTTTCATAAAGACGCCGTACAAATCTGTAGTGAGGACATAAAACGAAATACCACACTCCTTGCAGGCGTCAGCAATAAATGCTACCTGTCTATATACCCAGGGTGCTTCGGAACATAAATCACAGAAAATAATGGCATCATAAATCGGGACCAACGGATATTGAATACCGTTTTTAGCATTTTCACAAGACATTAGTGCCAGTGCCGTAGACTGCATTCCGGCTCCGCAGCATAATATTTTTAATTGCTTAGTCCTGTCAGAATCCATTGCAAACCACCTTTCCAAGTTATTACGTTGCAGCTTTCAAATCTTCTAAGCAGAGCGCTCCAAAAGCTGCCTTAACAGATCCTCCTGGCAATGATGCTGTTCCAGACAATGACACAGCCGGGGAATATCAATCGCGTGTACAATATCCAGACCTTCCAGCCGTTTTTCACTTTCTTCCCATACCCCAATGCCATTTGTAATGTAATGCTTGCCAGAGTTGTTTTCAAAAATAACACCTTCCCACAACCCGCTTTTATGCCTGCAGAATTTAAGTATCTTCATTCTCTGACTCCTTCCCTGCCGGCTCTAAAAGACCGGCAAAAATCAACTGTGTGGCGGTACAGAACCCGGATTTAAACATTTTTCCTGCCGGTGTTTCATAGAAATTCATTGGTTTTCCTCCTAATAGTGATAATCCAAAACCGCGCCAACATAATAGGGGGTACTGGTTCTGGCTATTCTGATAAACTGATCCAGGGGAATGGGAGCGTTCCGGTCCAAAATAAAATAGGTATCATATTGGTTACAAAAGCTCTCATTTAATCGCAATATGAGATTTTCTACCTCATAATAGTGATTGATAAACTGATCCTCGGAAACCATCTGCATATCCCCTAAAGCATTTTTAAATTGCTGGAACCGTTTTTTAAAATAGATAGTCCGTACATTGGTATTCAAGCGGAAGGCTTCACCAGAAAGCCTGCCAAGACAGTGCTGCTGCAGCCAATCTCCCAACACGCTGACCGCCTTTGCCCGATTTATCGCGGCAGTGATAGAATCTGCTGCCGGCAATGGCTGGTCCTCAAAAAAGTGCAATCCCGTCCACTCATTCCGCTCAATCGGTTTAGTGGAAATCTGATAAATATACTGGTACATAAAAATTCCTCACTTTTAAGCAATGTTTTGTTTCCCCCAGCGAATCCGCAGCCGTCCCTTATCGTCCTCTTCCTGGTACATGAGCAGTGACAGCAAATCATAATCTACATCAAAGCGCTCGTATATTTCATCTAAATTCGTATCTTGTCCTTTCATAAATAAGTTTAACTTTTCTTTTACCAGGATCATTTGCATAAGATTTGATTCAATGCTCCCGGCATAGGTGATAAAATATACGTCCTTGTACTCTGTTGAAGTGTAGCGTATAAACCGGAAATAAAACTGACTCATGCCGGAATTGTTATAATGAAGCTCCGGAATGATAATTTTATTGACGAACTCAAAGTTTACACTGGACGCAAGGCTCTGCTGGGTGCAGAGCAGGATACCGTTCTTGCTTTCCCGCAGCGTCTGCCGCAGGGCGCGCCTTTTGGCAAATGTGGTATTAGATCCGGTCACAATGTACAGAGGCCGGTTCGGAAGGTATTTGCGGATTGCCCTGGCATAAGAATCCAGAACCACCTTATGCCGCACGCCGATGGCGACAATTTCATTTTCCCACCCGGCGGCCAGCTCCACGGCAGCCATAACCTTGACAGGCGTATCGCCCCCATACTCCTTTACTGTGTCCGGCGCCGCGCTGATCCGCAGCAGCAGGACAATCTGTTGAATTAACTTCATCATGCTGTCTTTTCTGGAGTTGCCTGTCAGATTAAAGTAATCGTTCCGCATAACGAGAAACTCGTCCATGGCTTTTTCGTATACCTCTTTTTCCTCCGGCGGAAAAAGGACAGGAACCTGATGAAGCTGCTTGATGTTCTTTCCGCAGACTTCCTCAAAGGTACGTGTGATGACGGTCTTACCCAGAATTTCACTTAAAACATCGGCGTTGTAGATATCCTGTGTCTTTTGTTCCACCCCAAAAACAGTGATTTTATCTGGAAGGTGGGAAGCGGAAAAAAGAGAATATCCTTTTTTATAAGCCGGAATGGGCTGTCTGTAATACGGATTATTATGTGATTCCAGGTGAGAATCCTTTCCCTTATGGCGATAGAGCTTAGAGCACCATGAAAGCATATGGATAGAATTGTTGTAAAGAAGTTCTAATTGTGGTGCGAACTCGGAAATATTGTTTCGTGTGCTGGTGCCCGTAGTCAGAAGCTTCATGCGGCAGCGCCGGAAGCAGGCCAGTACAGCTTTGGTTCTCTGGCTGTTGGCGTTGGAGATCTCATCGCTCTCATCTAGTACGAGCTGGATTTTTTGCCGGCGCCGTTTTATCCACTTAGAAATCTGCTTCTGATACTGGCTGATTTTATTTAGGGTGATAATAACAAAATCCCCCGAGCGGATTTTCTCCAAATCCTTTAGCTTTTCCACGAATACATAGGAGATACCGTAGTTACGCAGCACCACATCCCAGTTATTCCGGATAGAGATAGCGGACGAGACTACCCAGGTATACCGGACAGCCTGACAATCCATACGGTACTGTCCAACCGCAATTCCGGCAAGGGTTTTTCCGCTGCCCTGCTCCCACTGGAGAAGGGAGTTGCGTTTTTGCAGCACAAGATTAAGGTCATGCCGCTGAAGTTCGTTTAAATGGATTGCTTCATTGTTTTCAGCATCCCACAGGACAAAGCCGGACAGCCATCTGGCGATGTTCGGGTCCTCCTTCATATCTGTAAATTGTTTGTTCTGGTTTTCGTAATCCCTTCGTTTTCCGCGCAGTAGCCGGGCATATCCGGGATAGCGTTCCGGGCTGTTTTCCAGGACCGCCTGATAGATTGGAGTTTTCACTCTCAGATCATAATCCATCTGCCGGCGTATTTTTGCGCTGTACCCTTTATAGGCAAAGTGGTAGTTTTGTTTAACCAGGGCAATTACATCCCGCTCCGGCGGCAAATTCTGTCTTTTTAAGGTTTTACGCAGATACGATAATACTTTCTTTTCTGTAATACGGACCCGGCACCATTCCTCATAAGTCATTTCATCGGGTTTCCTTTCCGTGCAAAACCGGTACAGATATTCACAGCATTTTGTATACCGGGATTTAGTCTCCGGATGTATCTTGATATGGTAGAGCAGTTTTTTAATTTTATACTGAAACTCGGCTGACGTGTCACGGCTCTTTGCAAGCTCCAGCAGGATATGTGATTTATGTACCTCCAGGTCTGATCTGGCCTTTTCCAGAAAGCAGTCATAGATCCGTTTTGCCTCTGACTGAATGTGGAAGCCCGCTGTCAGTGACAAGCCTGGTTTTGTGGTATAAGGCAGTGGAACCCAACCCTCCAATCCGCTCCGCCTTTGCCAGAATTGCAGCTTTGTGGGGAAACGTCCCGCGCCCATAGACAGGAAGGCATTGTCCGGAAGGGCAACCTGCCCGAGAAAGCTGTATCTGTTCTCCATCGCCTGAATCAGCCGGCCATCGGTAAAGGTATCGGCCAGAAAAGATTGCGGTACAATTAGAGCCATGATACCAAAGGGCTTCAGAAGTTCGGCAGCCTTAACGCAGTAATAGATCTGTGAAAGCATTTCGCTCCCGTCCTCCAGATACCATTTCAAATGGAACGGCGGATTGCCAATCACAAAATCAAAACGGATATCGGACTCATATGTGCGTATGTCTCCCAGCTCAATATTTGCCTTTGGGTAAAGGTAATGGGCTACCTTGTAGGCTTTGTGGTCAATTTCACAGCCATAGGCGTTTGACTCTGCGGGCAGAAAGTTAAAAAAATTTCCCATTCCGCAGGTTAAGTCTGCGATTAAGTCAGACGCGGAAGGCTTCAGACACGATACTACCAGGTCACAGATTGGCGGTGGTGTGAAAAACTGTCCGTTTTCTATTTCTTTTTTTGCGTCACTGTATTCATGGTAATTCTTAAAGTCATCCCGCTGCAGATTGTGCAGCCCGCCGTCTCCTGTATAGGCATTGAAGATATCAGCCGCAGTAATTCCCGCCGAGTCTGATTCGCCATGATTTATGAGATAAAGAACCTTTTCATTCAGAGTTTTTCTCTGATTGAATGAGACAGGATTAGCCTCATAGGGATATTTCATGAAAGTACCTCCTTAATAGACACGGCCCAGGTAATCGTCTGCAAATTGCCGGGCAATGGCTTCACTGGCAAATTTGATATCAACCCGTCCGTTTTTAAACATTTTAAGCTGGCTCACCTTGCTGCAGGTTGAAAATTCAACCGTATCAGAACCGGAATGACGGTAGCCTAACAGGCTGTCAAAGCCATGGGGCAGAAGCGCAAAGCGTCCTGTCTCAAAGTGTGCTATGCCTTTCAGGATTTCCTTTAAGCTGCCATAAAGCTCCCATTCTCCACTGCCATACCAATTTTTGTAAGAGCAGCCACATGCGAACCGCAGAACACATTTCTTAATTTCAAATTCCGCAGTCTTGTTTAAATAGCTCCATGCTGCGTTATGGCATTTATCCTTTAATTCATAAAGTGCCTGTTCACCAAAGTCACGGCCGTTCATTTGTTCAAAGATAAGTTTAACAATGTCCTCATAGAGAAGGGACCATGCAGACATGTCACCTTCATCCTGTTCTGGTTTTGTCCATCGTGATTCGGAAGCTTTTTGTGGTAGCAGCTTATCCTCAATCGTATTCTGATCAATGGAAACGTGATAAGTTCTGCTGAAATGCGTAACGATATTTGAGATAAATCGGGAGTGCAGCCCCACCATGTGTTCACGGATCTGTTCAGCGGAAATGTCCAGGCCGCCGCTGGTGGATAAATAGGGGGAATGAGAATCTACCTCCGACAGGATATCTGTTTGTCTGCTGCAGATATCCTCCCATATGTATTCCATTTCCTGAAAGCAGGCCAGGGCGTTTTTATAAGCGTTCTCATGAGCCTCGCAGAAGCGCCTGTCTGCCTCCGCCAGCCTGATGGCCGCCTTTATTGTGACGGTCTCGAACTTTGCTAAAATATTCATCGGAATCTCCTGTCTTTTTATCATCAGTTAGTCTGCAAAGTCTTATGAAGCTCTGACATCAACAGTTTTTGATTTTTTTCGTATTGCGGCAGAAACGGTTTTTGCAGATCATAATTGTAGTATCGAAAATACAGAAGCGAAAACAGAGCCGTCTCCCGGACCGATGGCCGGAGCTGGCGCATAAAGCGCACAATCTCCTCAGCGCATTGATATTCCAGCTTGATAAAGTCTCTGTCCTCCCTCTTAAAGTTTTTGTAAAACCAGTCATTTACCAAAACACGGCCTCCAGTCAGATGGTGAGTCTTGTCTGTACAGAGGAAGTATTCAAAATCTCTGCCTCGTTGTCCCGGCGCAACACTAAAGGGGTAAATCCTGCAGGTCCGGGGTCTGGCCGGATAGATACTGCAAAAGCCGTCCTTCAAAAAGATACAGGCATCGTCTGGCCCGACAGTCCGGACCAGATAGACGGGAAATCCGTCTGACGTCAAGGGTGCAGGCAGGCTGTATTGGCTGTAAACATCGTCGATACATGTAACAGAGTCACCGTTCTCACGTAGATAGTTCGCCAGACGGTAAGCGTCCAGGCTTTCCAGCATGACGCTGTTCTTTATATGGCGGCAGCACCTGCCGCAGCATTGACACTGATACGAAATCCAATCCTTGGACCGTACCGGTTTTACTTGTAAGGTATTGTTATCCATTCTGTCCTCCAAATAAGAAAGCCGTGGAAGAATCAATCTGCCACGGCTGAAGCGTCAGAAATCAATCTGTCTGCCGATTCTGCGCTGTTTATGATGTACTTTATGCTGCCATAGCCAAGCTAGCAGGAATCATGGCACTGGCTGACCTTGGAAAAGGGGACAGTGACAAATGATACTCTGTTTTTGCTGTTTCAAAGCGTACAAAATCTTCCATCTGTTCATGAATCTTTACTACGGGCAGGGTATGGCATATCTGCCCGTTCGCATAGAAAAAAGCGCTCTGTCCCACCACAAGGGGGCGCATAAGACGCCCGCTCATTACAAGCTCCTTTTTACCTTTTTTCATTCATTCCGACCTCCAGTCTGCTTTTGACATTTGTTTATTCATAGCATAAGTCCATCAGGATACCGCGGACTTCCTCCAGCAGCTCCTGGACGTGCTTTATGCTTGTTTTCTGCCTGCGGGCAATTTCCCTGACGCCATAGCCATCGGATTTTAAGCGCACCAGATCAAGCTGCTGCCTGGAGACTCTCCTGGCCAGGTCATGCAGCAGGAGTTTTACTTCCAGCTGTTCCATCATTTCATTACGAGATGGAATACTGTGCTCCAGCGGCGGACCATCAGGAGATAAGCTCACATGAAGGCTTACTACTTCAGCATTGCGCTTTTGGCTGCGGTTTGCTTTATAATAGTTGAGTAAATCGACCCTCATACAATTCCATGCAATCGTGCCGAATTTATACTTTTTCAGGCCGGCTTCTGTAAAATAACGCCGGACGGCCCGAAGGTAGCCGAATATCACCACATCGTAGAATTCCTCTTCGTCTAAGCTGTGAGCGTTTAAAAAAGCATAGACAAGCCCGTGATTTTCCTCGGCAAAATCTTTCTGTATATCTGATAATGGTATTTCAATCTTCATAGCTCCTCCTAAAAAAGAGGACACCCCCGGCCCAAAACCGGAGATGTCCTTTGCTGACGTATTGATCGTTTCAATGCTGTTAAAAACCATTAAGCGGGTAAGGCTTCCCGTTCCCCGTCAATCGCGGACGGAAGGGAAAAATTACCGTTTTTATCCCCGGGCAGTGTGCCTGTCTCAAGGTAATCACAGCCATCATCATGCAGCTCCTCGGTAGATGCTGCGCGCTGCTGAAGAATTCCCTTTACCTGTTCTTTAAAGCCGTCGGCATAAGCGCGTATCTGCACCAGCTCCTCGCCAGTGAAGTCATACAGACGGCGGAAGGTGGCGACACTGTAATCATTTGTGCCGTTGTTCATCTTTTTAAGCCCAATCTGCACCACGCTGCCAAAGGTCGCCCGCCGGCGAATCGCAAAGGACTGGTTTAAAAACTCACGGAAGGGGCTGATACTGGTGGGCGGAAGGGTCAGCTGAATCGGCATATATTCACCGCTGCGGAGCAGATAGAGAATCCGCATATTTTTGCAGGCCTTGGCTTTTCCGTTGGAATCAGTGCCAAAGCGGTTTAAGGCACAGGCGCGCAGGCGCCTCCCGGATCGCCAATTCCCTGCTTCCCGTCTACGGAGGAACAGAGCGGGGCGGTATTATCATCGTACTCGCTTCCTTCCGGCCAATAGGCGCAGGTGGCGTGATTGTGAAGAATTACGCCTACCAGCGTCTTTGCGTAGTCAGGGTTTTCAGGAGCGTCGGACGGAAGCTCAAACTGAATGGTGCCGCCTGCCGGGATTTTTACCCGCTGAAAGCTCATCTGCAGACCGTCCATATCCTCGGCCAGTTCCTCGGTGCTGAATTCGCTTTCCACCATAGCCGGCAGTAAAAATTTCTCATTTTCCATTAAAGCAGTCGTATTCTGGTTATACATATTGTTTTCCTCCTCTGGTAAGGCCGCTCATTTATGCGGCCATCTGGTTAATTTTGTTCCACTGTCTCGGGGGCATGGTTAAAATCTTATACCCGATGCTTTCCAGCGTCGTAGCCCTGTCATAGCTTTCTACATTCTGGCTGTGCCTGGTAACAGCGTTGGACAGCCCGTAGAGAGTTAAATCGTTGCCTTCAATCAAATGCTGAAGAACACCGGCACTCTCGTCTTCGGTAATATGGAAGTCCCGGCTCGTCAACCGGACAATTTCAGGAACGTCCACCGTATTCATTTTGGCGGTAGTCGCATTTCGCATAATGTCTATTACCTGGGAAAAACGTGCTTCCTCCACGGCTGCTTTTACCGTATCCTCAATCTTCTTTACAAAAGCGTGATCCTCCGCAGCCAGCGTTTCCTCGGAATATAACTGGAAATTTTCTTCCAGTGTATTGATCCGTCCCGTATGATACTGGCGTGTCCTGGCGTCATTTACTACCATCCCATTCTTACATACCAACCGGTATACAAGGGGCTGTATATTTACAGAACCTTGTCCGACCTCGCTGTTGGAGATAATCAATCCGGCCTGGACAATATCGCCGGGGACAACCTCTGCTTCGAGGCGTGTATTGACAATCTTCATGTACATTCGACTCTCTGTAATCTGGCAGCTCTCAAAATGAGCGCCTTCCATCTGGCCGATGATGGGAAGTACCACTTTGGCTATCTCCATATTGTCAATGCGCCGGTAACGGTTGCTTAAAAAGGCGCGTGCCGTTCCGCCGATGGTCCGCAGCATACGCTTGGCCGGTTCCCGGTTAAACCAGGAATTGACGTTCTCAGCCAGAAGCTCCGGGTAATCAGTCCGCATACGGTCATAATAGTCTGCGGGTATCTTTAAATAGCTGCCGACCTGCCGGTGGGCAATGGAATTGATTTCAAAGGGTTCCAACGCCTCCGCTTGATTGTCATACATATGCAGGTAGAGCTGATTTCCGCTGGGTTCCAGTTTGAGGCTCCTGGTATCCACCAGATAATCTTCCTTTAACTGATTCTGACGTGTGATTTCAGCAGCCATTTCCTGCAGGGAAATACCTTCTTTCATTTGTAATATTCACTCCTTCCGTAACTTGCGCCTTACCAGGTGACTACAATCCCGGTATCGGTTATCTTCGCCGCCAGACCATTGCGCTCAAACACCTTAACCAACCGGGGCCAGTAGGTTCTTTCCGGAAAGGCGGGCAGTTGTTCCTGCGCTACCTCCTCATTGTCCTGGCGGATACAGATATTCCCATTTTCATAAAGGGTCAAGCTGTTGTGTCCGCGCGAGTTTAAGTCGGCCATAAGCGTTTCCAGTATCTTTCTGCCCTGCACCTCATACCATATTTGCGGGTCTACTGGCTGACGGTTGGGCGGCGCCTTGTGTTCCTCGTCCGGCGCAGCTCCAATATGAGACAGAGGAACAATTTTCACCATACTACAGTCGATATTTGCCTGCTGATCCACAGTTACGTCCGCATGGTCAAAATCAGGAATGCCATAAACGCGGATTCGTCCGATTCCTCCATAAACGGCAAGCCGTTCCGGTTCCTTTTCGCACCAGGACCAGGTAACATCTGGATAAGCGGCCCGTAAGTAGCTGGAAATACGATGGTTTACGTGTCGGAGCAACAAATGTTCCATCGGCGCCCCTTCCTTTTTTTCTTTTGCCTGGGGAGCCGGAGTGTAAATTCCGTCTGCATAAAGCCGTTTAAGCCGGTATTTCCGCTGCTGGCGTCTCTTTGCCTGACGCATATAGGGGAGCAGGAGAATCACTATAATCCATGAGCCCCACAGAGAAAAAACGCCTAACAGAAGCCAGGTCTACATATCTCCTCTTACCAGCGCGAGAATAGCGATTACGATTCCTACAAGAATACTGATGCTGCCCCACAGGGCTTTGTCTTTTTTCATTATTTCTTTCATCCTCTCTTTGTAATTTTCCGGAAATAAAAAAAGAGGAACCGCACTAAGCTTTCAGTTTC
>NZ_JBKVCZ010000142.1:0-15956 GCF_046966825.1 Hungatella sp.
TGTTGTCAGCAGCCCGTTTCACGGTCTGCGTGTAGTTCCTTGTAAACTGACCTAAGTAAGAACAGAACCATTTTTGTAAGAGGCAGGAGTGGAAACTATTTAGACGGCGCATTATGTGATATACTAAAAACCAGATTTAAAGTGCCAAAAGTAAGTATTAAAAATAAGACAAGTATCAAAAATAAAACGAGTATCAAAAATAAAACGAGTATCAAAAATAAAACAATACAGGATTAAAAGAGTAAAGGAGGCTCATTTTGGAAAAAAATCGGGAGCTTTTAAAGACAAATTTGCTGGTCAGTGTGATCCTGGTATGTGGTTTTCTGGTGACGGCCTTTTTTAGTTATCAGGCAAATTATGAAGCTTCGCTTAATAACATCGAACAGGTGGCTTCTCTGACGACGGAAGGCATTTATTATCAGCTTACAGCCCTGTTTACAAGGCCTGTTAACATTTCCCTTACCATGGCCCATGACAGCCTTCTGGCGGCCCATTTGGAGGGCGAGGAAGCTCATTTAGAGGACGAACAGTATGCATGGACGATCAAGAACTATTTGGAGACGTATCGGGAGAAGTATGACTTTGATTCGGTCTTTCTGGTATCGGCCCTGACGAACCGCTATTATAATTTCAATGGGATTGACAGAATACTGACGGAGGAAGATCCGGAGAACGTATGGTATTTTGATATGCTGAACGATGATCTTGAGTACTCCATGAACGTGGATAATGATGAGGTAAACGGAGCGGACAATGCAATAACGGTGTTTGTAAACTGTAAGATCTATGGGCCTGATCGTGACTTCCTGGGGGTGGTGGGAGTCGGTATGCGGGTGAGTTATTTAAAAGAGTTTTTGAAGAGCTATGAAGAAAAATATCATTTGAATGCATGTCTGATCGATGAGAACGGTGTGATTGAGATCTCTTCTGAACATACGGGATACAGTAGGATCGACTGGTTTCAGACGTTTGAGCAGGAGAGTATCCGCAGTCAGGTGCTGGGCTGGAAGGAGGATTCTGCCAATCTGGAACTATGGTCGGATACTGCGGTGGGCGGCCAAGGAAGGAGCTATGTGGTTTCAAGGTATATTCCGGAACTGTCATGGCATCTGGTAGTGGAACAGAATAACAGCGCTATCGTGAGTGAAATAAAGGATCGGCTGTACCAGACAGGGGTTATTATTATAGCGATTATTATTACAGTCCTGGTAGTAATAACAACGGTGCTCCGCAATTTCAACAGGCAGATTACTCAGCTGATGGAAGAACGGCAGGATGCGTTTAAGAGGGCTACAGAGCAGCTGTATGATAATATCTACGAACTGAATATAACGAGAAACAAATATGCGAATAAATTGACAGAACAGTATTTCGGCAGTCTGGGTGCGGGGGATCTGCCTTATGACCAGGGACTTAAAGTGATTGCGGAAAAACAGATTAAGGAGGAGTACCGGGAGGGATACGTCTCCACATTTACTCCGGAAAATGTTATCCGGCAGTATGAAATGGGGAATAATCATTTAAGATATGATTTTAAGATTACTCAGGAGGGGAGCCGGTATTTTTGGATGCGGATCGATGCTTATATCTTCTTTTCTCAGGAAGATGAATGTATCCATATGTTCACGTACCGGAAAAATATTAATGCAGAGAAGGAAAAGGAAATTCGGGCCTCTTTTGATGAGATGACTGGTTTCTTAACTAAGATGGAAACGGGAAGGGAAATTACCGCCCTGTTGTCCAGACCGGCGGAGGGGGTCTATGCCTTCTTTCTGTTTGATATTGATAATTTTAAGCAGGCCAATGATTCGTGCGGGCACGCATTTGGAGATTACTGTATCAGAGAGTTTACTTCTATCATCAGAAAGCATTTCCGGGTTAATGATGTGCTGGGTAGAGTGGGCGGAGATGAATTTGCAGCGTTTATTCCGGCGCCTGACTCTGAATGGGTTGAGGATAAGGCGAAGGAGTTGTCGAATGCACTGAGGGTTACATGCACAGAAGGCGGGAAGAACTGGGAGATGTCCGCAAGTATTGGAGTTTCTATTGCCCCTATTGATGGAAATGATTTTGATACGCTGTATCAGAAAGCGGATGCGGCGCTTTATCAGACGAAACAGAGGGGGAAAAATGGGTATACAATAGCGTGATACCCGGGAAAATCTAAAAAGATTGTGAAACATCAATTGACGAGATTGACTTTTTGCAGGGACTTCATTATAGTTAAGTCATTATGAGGAAAAGAGGCGTTTAAATATATGATGAATAAATGGAGGGAAAAGTTTGCAGGATTTATGGTGGGCCGCTATGGAGCGGATCGCCTGGGACAGTTTTTGATCGGTGTTTCACTTTTCTTTCTGCTGCTTGGAATTTTCATAAGGAAACCATGGGTGGATATTCTGGCGTTTGCGTGTCTGATTCTCTGCTATTTTCGGATGTTTTCGAGGAATATCGGGAAAAGATATAAGGAAGAGCAGGTGTTTGAAGGACTTCGTTATTCTGTGACGGAAAAGTTTCGCAAATTTAAGTTTAGAATTCGGGAAAAGAAGGAATACCATATCTATAAATGTCCCAGCTGTGGACAGAAGATCCGGATTCCCAGAGGAAAAGGGAAAATCAGCATTCACTGTCCGAAGTGCAATACGGATTTTGTTAAGAAGAGTTAACTCAGATTATAAGACGAAAGACAATATTGATGCAGAAGGGAATTATTATGAACCTACAGTTTAAGCCGGTAGAGGCAAAGGATATCGAGAGAGTGACGCCGTTTTTCGCACTGCGGCCCAATAAGACGTGTGACAGTGTATTTCTGGACAGTTTTATCTGGAGGGATTTTTACCATATCCAATGCGCGATCAGCGATGAGAAAGCAGTACAGTTTTTGATGGAAAAGGATGGCATTACTTTCAGCGCCATGCCGATGTGTAAGGAAGAGGAGCTGTCCCATTACTTTTATGAGATGGTAGAATATTTTAATACCGTGTTAAAGAAGCCGTTTCGGATTTATCTGGCGGATGAGGACGGTGTGAACTATTTAAATCTGGATCCTGAGAAGTTTGAGGTGAAGGAGCAGGAAGATTTAAAGGATTATCTGTATGATGCTGCAGCCATGCGGTCATTGGCCGGCAAGAAGCTGCATAAAAAAAAGAATCATCTGAATGCATTTTTGAGGGAGTATGAAGGGCGGTATGAGTACCGGACTTTATGCTGTTCTGACCGGGACGATGTGTGGGAGTTCCTGGACAGATGGTGGGAAAACAAGGTGGAGGCCGCGGAGTTCGGTACCCAGCTGGATTATGAGGTGAACGGAATTCACGATATCTTGAAGAACTGTTCCCAGTTATGCGTCCGGATGGCCGGCGTCTATATCGATGGTAAGCTGGAAGCGTTTACGATAGGAAGCTATAATGAATTTGAAAAAATGGCGGTAATTCACATTGAGAAGGCCAACCCGGAGATCAATGGACTTTACCAGTTTATTAACAGAGAGTTTCTGGTCAGGGCATTTCCAGAGGAAATGATGCTTGTCAACCGGGAGGACGACGTGGGAATGGAAGGCCTGCGCAGAGCGAAGATGTCCTATAATCCCATTGACTTTGCCAGAAAATACAGCATAGAACAGAAGGACTTTAAAGGATGATACATTATTTAAGACAGGAAGAGAAAAGCAGGAGCCGGAAGCTGTGGGAAGAGATCTTTGTGGAAGATTCCCAGTCGTTCGTGGATTTTTACTATGCGGAGAAGGCTCGCCGGAACAAGATTCTCGTGGCGGAGGAGGACAATGAGATCGTGGCCATGCTCCACCGGAATCCGTTTGATGTGGTGGTTAAGGACCGTATTTGGAGGATCGACTATATCGCCGGGGTGGCTACCGCGGCGACATGGCGTCACCAGGGGTATATGAGCCGCCTGCTGTCCAGGATATTTGCCGATATGTATATGGAAAAGATGGGATTTTGCTTTCTGCATCCGGTGAATCCGGCTATTTATCTGCCGTTTGAGTTTACCTATATCTTTGATCAGCCGCAGCTTACTTTGAGTGAAAAGGGCATGATGCGTCTGAGTGGACGGGCCCTCATAGAACAGCGGACGGAGGAATGCGAGGAGGCGGCCAGATTTGCGGGCAAATGCCTTGAAAAGCATTATGAGGTCTACACGATGCGTGATGAGGAGTATTACCGGGCTCTGTGCCGGGAGGTGAGAAGCGCCGACGGCGATCTGGTACTCTTGAGAACGAGGGACGAGAGGGAGCGGCTGGCCGGTATTTCCGCCTATTATGGAGGCGGAGAGATGGAACAGAGGGAGCTTCTGGTGCATCCGGACTATGTGAAGGAGATCGCCCCGCCAAAGCCTCTTATGATGGGACGAATCATCAATCTGGAGCAGTTCGTCTCAGTGATCCGGTTAAAAGAGGACTCAGAAGTCAGTGAGATGGAACTTATGATCGAGGTTTCGGACGGGCAGATACGCCAGAACGACGGCATTTTCCGCTGGAAGCTGGATAAGAATGGCTCCAGGGTGACTCGGATGACGGAGGGGACTCTTGTGAAGCCGCATCTGTCTCTGGGAATTGCGGAGATGACAGCCTGGCTCTTTGGATACAAAATGCCGCAGATGCCGGAAAACCGCCGGAGTATGGCGGAAAGAATCAGGCCGTTAAACGGTGTTTATTTCGATGAGGTAGTATAGTACCGTGTTGTGCAAAACTAATAGATTTTCCTTGTAACCAGTCCTGTTTCTGTAGTATAATAGAGAAAACAGTAGCAGGGGAGGTTTCTATGGAAAACAGATATATTAAGCTTCAGGCTCCAGGATGTAACGTACCGCTCAAGGTTGTGCCGGGACATTTCGCAACCAACCATTCCCATATCAACTACTACATTGATATGACAACGCTGAAGACGCGTGTTAGTGAGGCACAGGAGGTCGCCCGTGATTTAGTGGGACTTTACCTGTATAATACGTTTGTGGATACCATCGTATGCCTGGATGGCATGGATGTGGTAGGCGCCTATCTGGCGGAGGAACTGACAAAGGCAGGCGTTATGTCCAGGAATGCGCATCAGACAATTTACGTTGTGACTCCGGAGTACAACAGTAACAGCCAGATGATTTTCCGTGACAATATTCAGCCCATGATAACCGGTAAGAATGTGATTCTTCTGATGGCTTCCGTGACAACGGGAAAGACGATCAACAAGGGAGTCGAGTGTATTCAGTATTATGGAGGAAAGCTCCAGGGAATATCGGCGATCTTCAGTGCGATCGGGGAACTGGATGGGATGCCTGTGAACTCTGTATTCCGGGAGCGTGATATCCCTGATTATCAGACGTATGATTTCCGGGAATGCCCATACTGCAAGAAGGGAATCAAGCTGGATGCCCTTGTAAACGGTTACGGATATTCGAAGCTTTAAAAGAAGCTGAACGGCAGTGGCGGGCGTGGATTGAAATGAGATATTTTCAAACATACTCTGAAACGATCCGGGGTGCCGCAGGCGGATTTGGAAGAATCCAGTCTGCGGCACCCCGTCTGAGTTCCAGTATCGGACCGCCATTGCATGGCAGAGTGCAGTGGCGGCCTGATTGAAAGGACAGGAGGGAGAACGGGAGAGATGGAAGCACAGGAACAGTTGAAGCAGTGGATCTCGGAGAGCAGCCGGATCGTATTTTTTGGCGGAGCCGGTATTTCGACGGAGAGTGGGATTCCGGATTTCAGAGGCGTGGATGGGCTGTATCACCAGCAGTATCAGTATCCGCCGGAGACGATTATCAGCCACAGCTTTTACAGGCAGAATCCCCAGGAATTTTACAGGTTTTATAAAAACAGAATGCTGTTTCCGGAAGCAAAGCCGAACCGGGCACACCTGGCGTTGGCAAATCTGGAGGCGGAAGGAAAGTTAAAGGCTGTTATCACTCAGAATATTGACGGTCTTCATCAGGCGGCGGGCAGTAAGGAAGTCCTCGAGCTTCACGGATCGGTACACAGGAATTACTGTACCCGGTGCGGGAAGTCTTACAGCCTGGAAGACATTTTAAATATGGATGAACCGGATGGAATTCCGCGGTGCAGCTGCGGCGGGACAATTAAACCGGACGTGGTGCTCTATGAGGAGAGTCTGGATCAGGAGGTGCTTAGCCGGTCGGTGGCATATATCACCAGGGCGGACATGCTGATCGTTGGAGGCACATCGCTTACGGTTTATCCAGCCGCGGGACTGATCGATTATTATAGAGGAAACCGGATGGTTCTGATTAATAAGACGGTTACCCCCATGGACAGCCGTGCTGATCTGGTGATCAGCGGGCAGCTGGGAGAGGTGCTGGGAGACGCGGCAGGCGTGTGAGAGCGCTGTACAGGCAGAGAAAAAATGACAGAATAAAGGAGCGTAAAACTATGTATCAGGCAGCAGAAGACAGATATGAGAAGATGGATTATAAGCGCTGTGGAAGAAGCGGAGTGAAGCTTCCAAGGGTTTCTCTCGGGTTATGGCAGAATTTTGGTTTGGAAAAGCCGATTGAGGATCAGGAAGCAATCCTCTGCAGGGCGTTTGATTTGGGTGTGACACATTTTGATTTGGCGAATAACTACGGATTTCCGGCGCCGGGAAAGGCGGAGGAAATTTTGGGGAGATTTTGAGACACGGCCTGGGAACCTACCGGGATGAGATGATCATTTCCACGAAGGCCGGGTACGATATGTGGCCGGGACCGTACGGAAACTGGGGATCCAGGAAGTATTTAATGGCCAGTCTCGATCAGAGCTTAAAGCGGATGGGGCTGGAGTATGTGGATATTTTCTATCACCACAGACCGGATCCGGAGACACCGCTGGAGGAGACGATGGGAACGCTGGCGGACATCGTAAGACAGGGCAAGGCGCTTTACGTGGGCCTGTCCAACTATTCGAAGCAGGAGGCGGAGAAAGCGGTCCTTCTGTTAAAGGATATGGGCGTACACTGTCTCATCGAGCAGCCGCGTTACAACATGTTCGAGAGAACTCCGGAAGACGGATTGTTTAAAGCTATGTGGGAGCACGGCGTGGGCTGTATCTGCTACAGTCCTCTGGCGCAGGGCGCATTGACCGATAAGTATTTAAATGGTATCCCGCAGGGGTCAAGAGCTTCCAGAGTGGGGACTACGATTAATGACCGCTATTTATCCGAGGAGAAGCTGGATCAGATCCGCAGGCTGAATGAGATCGCGGAGAGCAGGAATCAGTCGCTGGCCCAGATGGCGCTGGCATGGGTGCTTCGGGAGAAGGCTGTGACTTCCGTACTGATCGGGGCCAGCAGTGTGAGACAGCTGGAAAACAGCGTTCAGTGTCTCGATCATCTGGAGTTTTCGGCAGATGAGTTAAAGGCGATGGACGAGAACTTAAAATAAGGACACTGATAACGGGAGAACGAGATGAATTTTGAAGTCGGAGACATTGTAAAACTGAAGAAACAGCATCCCTGCGGCAGCAGTGAATGGGAAATTTTGCGGGTCGGCGCGGACTTTCGTTTGAAATGTATGGGCTGCGGCCACATGATTATGGTTCCCAGAAAGTTGGTGGAGAAGAACGTCAGAGGGATGAAGGGAGCGGATGGGGCGGAAAAACGGTAAGAAGCCCCGGAAATGTCGTAAAAACGTAGGAAAACAGGAAAAAGTACTTGCTTTTTCCGCCAATTTCTGCTAAAATATTAATCCGTGACACATTAAATTCCTTGCTCCTGAAACTGAAAGCAGGGGCCAGAGACCACAAGGAGGTAAACAAGCATGAACAAGTATGAGTTAGCCGTTGTTCTTAACGTAAAGCTCGAAGATGAGGAGAGAGCAGCAGCCATCGAGAAGATTACAAATTATATCACTCGTTTTGGCGGTACTGTAACTAACATCGACGAATGGGGTAAGAAGAGATTAGCTTACGAAATTCAGAAGATGAAAGAGGGATTCTACTACTTCATCCAGTTTGATGGCGATTCCACAACACCGAATGAGTTAGAATCACGCATTCGTATTATGGAACCAGTTATCAGATATTTATGCGTAAGACAAGAGGCATAATAGATAAAGAAAGTGTGATCGTATGAACAGAGTAATCCTGATGGGTAGATTGACCCGTGATCCAGAAGTAAGATATTCCCAGGGCGAGCGCGCCATGGCCATCGCAAGATATACTCTTGCTGTTGACAGAAGAGGCCGCAGAAACCAGGACGGCAACGAGCAGACCGCAGATTTCATCAACTGTGTCGCATTTGACAGAGCAGGTGAGTTTGCCGAGAAGTATTTCCGCCAGGGCATGAGAGTGTTGATTTCCGGAAGGATCCAGACTGGCAGTTACACGAATAAGGACGGTATCAAAGTTTACACGACCGATATCATTGTAGACGATCAGGAATTCGCCGACAGCAAGGGCGCGGCTTCCGGTGATGGCGGCGGCTATCAGCCAACATCCAGACCGGCACCGTCTTCCGCAATCGGTGATGGATTTATGAATATCCCGGATGGAGTCGAAGACGAAGGACTTCCATTCAACTAAACTTGCAGGGATAGAAACAACAAAATCTAACAGGAGGTAGTACCAATGGCATATAATAAGAATGATAAAGCTGATGGCGCCAAGTTCAGAAGAGGCGGCATGCGCAGAAGAAAAAAAGTATGTGTATTCTGTGGTGAGAAGAACGGCACCATCGATTATAAAGATGTAAATAAATTAAAAAGATATGTCTCTGAAAGAGGTAAAATTCTTCCGAGACGTATTACAGGTAACTGTGCAAAGCATCAGAGAGCACTTACCGTTGCAATCAAGAGAGCAAGACACATCGCTCTTATGCCTTATACAATGGAATAAACCCTTATTTTATAAGGATTTTGCGAATGAGATTCCGTAAGAAATTATGGGGTCTCATTTTTTGTTTTGCAGAAAAGTCGGAAATTTCCAAGTGTGTTTACGGTTTTTTTCCATTTACGCCCATTGTATATTTTCCTATAATGGAGTGGAGATACGATAGAATTTTTCACGGTAAAGGAGGATATGATGGGAACATTTTTATTGGATAAAAGCGTTACGGTGGATCTTGGAACGATGAAGGACAGAGGTGCGGTGAGACGAGCGGTGGAGCGGTTTTACCGGGATCTGGATATGGTGATTGACGGGGATTCTGCTTATGGGGGCGGGATCAGGCTCTGCGAGGAATCCATGGATCCGGAACAGTACAGGATACTGGTTGAGGAAAAACGGCTGGTAGTCTGCGCGGGGGATGAACTGGGATTTGTATATGCATTGCTGCATTTGAGCGAGGCGTACATGGGGATTCTGCCGTTCTGGTTCTGGAATGATCAGAAATTCGAAAAGCGGGAGTATGTGAAGAATCCTGTATTCTGTACGAATCTCTATGGGGAGACGATGGAAATGGATGGGATTAAGGGATAAATAAAAAAAATATTTGGTTTAGACAGCCTCCCGGGAAGCGGATACTTCCCGGGAGCTTTTATTTTCCTGCGCGTCTTACCTATAAAAATGTTTGTTTCTCCGATGCTATCTGTGAAATCAGTAAATAAATGAGGAATGAAGGTTCCTTCATTGACAAATGATGAGAAGCGCTTTATCATAACAGATAGAAAGACTTAAGGTTACAGGATCAGGAGGATATTTCGATGACGGTAAGGGAATGTTACGAGGAGATGGGCGCCGATTATGAGGAAGTTCTTCGCCGTCTGGCGAATGAAGAAAGAGTCGCACGTTTTTTGCTGAAGTTTTCCAGTGATGAAAGCTTTGACGGACTGGTTAAGGCGGTGGAGGAGAGTGATTATGAGGTGGCTTTCCGAGCGGCCCATACGTTGAAGGGGATCTGCCTGAATCTGTCGATCACCAGGCTTGCCGAGTCCAGCAGCGCGCTGACCGAGTCTCTGCGGGCCGGCGGCTGGAGCGAAGAGGCGGGACCTCTTTTTGAACGGGTGAAAGACGATTACAGTCAGACGATTCAGGCGATTCAAAGGCTGAAGAACGATTAATTGCGCCAGATACGCGAGGAAAAAAGATAAATGAAGAATAAAATTTTAATAGTGGATGATGCGGAGATCAACCGCTCCCTTTTGGCGGATATACTGTCTGTCGAGTATGATATTATGGAAGCGTCCAACGGCGTAGAGGCAGTTTCCCTGCTGAATCAGTACCACGCCGATCTTTCGCTGATTCTTCTGGACATCGTGATGCCGGAGATGGATGGATTCGAGGTTCTGGCGATTATGAACAGAAACGGATGGATTCAGAGCATTCCGGTCATTACGATTTCGGCAGAGACGTCCTCCAGTTATATTGAACACGCTTATGACCTGGGAGCGGCCGATTATATCAGCCGCCCATTTGATGAGAAGACGGTGCTGCGTCGTGTGAGCAACATGCTCATGCTCTATACGAAGCAGAAGATTCTGGAAGGCATGGTGACGGAGCAGATCATTGATAAGGAGAAGAATAATTTCCTGATGGTCGAGATTCTGAGCAACATCGTCGAGTTCCGTAACGGAGAGAGCGGGCTCCATGTGCTGCATATCCGCGTGATCACGGAGATGCTCTTAAAGAAGCTGCTGGAGAAGACCGATGAGATCCACCTGTCGCTGTCGGATATCGCTCTGATTGTCAATGCGTCAGCTCTGCACGATATCGGAAAGATCTCCATCCCTGAGGAGATTCTGAATAAACCCGGCCGTCTGACACCGGAGGAATTCGAGGTCATGAAGACCCATTCGGCCGTCGGAGCGCAGATCCTGAAAAATGCGCCGAACCGTCAGACGGAAAAGCTGATCCAGGTGGCCCATGATATCTGCCGCTGGCACCACGAGCGGTACGACGGAAATGGGTATCCGGACGGGCTTAAGGGGGATGAAATCCCCATCGCGGCCCAGGTTGTCTCAGTGGCAGACGTCTATGATGCGCTCACCAGCGAACGTGTATACAAGTCGGCCTACAGCCACGAAAAGGCGATGGAGATGATCTTAAATGGGGAGTGCGGGGCATTTAACCCGCTCTTGCTGGAATGTCTCGTGGAGGTGGGGGACCGTATTCTGAAGGAGCTTGATTTACACTCCCTGGACGGGATGTCAGATATTGAGATGGAGGGGATTGCTTCTGAACTGAAGTCCCATAATGAACTTCGTGCGTCGAACCGGACGCTGATGCTTCTGGAGCAGGAGCGGATTAAGTACCGTTTCTTCGCCTCTATGTCGCAGGAGGTTCAGTTTGAATACAATATTCATTCGGATCTTCTGGAAGTATCTGAGTGGGGAGCGAAATACCTGGGGATTCCGGAGTTGATTGCCCATCCGGAAAGCAATGAAGAACTTGCAAGGGTATTTAATAAAAGTGATTTTGCGGACTTAAAGAAACAGCTTCGTGCGACCACTCCGGGAGGGCCGGTGTTCAGCGGGAGCTATCAGGTTGTCATCGAGGGAAAACCGAGGTGGTTCAAGGTAGTGGCGCGCACGATCTGGGATTCCGACGAGGATACCTTATATTCCGGGACGATCGGTAAATTCATCGATATCCATGAGGAACAGATGGAACTCACTAATTTAAAGCGCCTGGCCTCCCAGGATTCTCTTACTGGCCTCTTTAATCACAAGGCGGCCAAGGAAATGATTGAGAATATGATAGTCCAGCGCGAGAGCAAAGAGTATGCCATGATTCTGATTGATGTGGATTACTTTAAGTTTGCCAATGACCAGCACGGTCATATCTTCGGGGACGAGGTGTTAAAGTACATTTCCCAGAAAATGCGGCAGAATATCCGAAGGGATGATGTCGCAGCCAGAGTCGGAGGCGATGAATTCCTGATTTTCGTGGAATACCGTGGCAATGTGATGCCGCAGATCGAGCGCATCTTCCGTTCCCTGACCGATTCCTTCCAGGGTTTCCAGATCTCTGTCAGCATGGGAGTAGCGCGCTGCCCGGAGAACGGAGTAGATTACGAAGTGCTGTTCCACTGCGCCGATCAGGCGCTCTATTCAGCAAAGAAAAATGGCAGGAACCAGTTCTGCCTGTATGACAAGACAATTCAGGGCTTTTTATCTGTGCTTTCGCCGATGGATAATTGAGGAAGCTGTGGGCCAGGCGAGAAGAGTGGAATTTCCGGAGAGATACCGGAGGTTCCGCTTTTTTTATTTCATGGGAACGCTGTTTTTATGATATAAAAACTCTCTGGTATTTCGGAAATTTTACCATTTATGTCTGATTTTTGAATTAACTTGAGAAAGAGTGTCTGTTAAAATAGAAACAGATGGGGAAGCTTCCCAAATGAAAAGAAAGGATGAAGGCGATTATGAAAAAAAGATTAGCTCTGATTGTGGCGGCAGCACTTGCTGCGACAACAGTAATGACGGGGTGCGGCAGCGGAAACGGGCAGAAAGCGACCGGGGCGCCGGCGGTGGAAAGTGTGGCGGAAGGTACAGCAGCGGAAGGTACGGCAGCGGGAGGTACAGCGGCGGAACGTGCGGACGCAGGCAAAGGGCAGGAGAGTGAGACCGCAGACCCCATGGCAGCCATTACCGATGATGGAACGAAAAAGACGATTACATACTGGCACACGTTTACAGAGGGAGCACGCAAAGACTATATCGACGAGATGGTAGCCGAGTACATGAAGGAACATCCAAATGTGACCATCAATGTAGAGGTGTATCCATGGAATGTATTTACTCAGAAATGGACGGCGGGGCTGGCGGCCGGAGCGCTTCCGGATGTCAGCAGTGTAAATCCGGACAACTTATTTGCAATTAATCAGGCGGGGGCGGTGCTGCCCATGAACCCTCTGATCGATGCGCTGGGGGAGGACTATTTCCTCGGAAAACCACTGGAGAATTTTACGGATGGGGACACGGTTCTGGGGATTCCCTATTACCTTCATTCCTATGTCATGTGGTACCGCAAGGACGTATTGGAGGAAAAAAATCTGTCTGTGCCGAAAAACTGGGATGAGCTGTTAAGCACGGTGACCGCGGTGGCGGATCCGCCGAACAGATATGGATTTACCATTGCCATGTCTAAAAACGACCAGATGTGCGCACAGCTTCTCAGCTGCTTTGCAAAGGCCGAGGGAGCTCCGTTAATTACAGAAAATAATAAGGGGAATTTAACCGATCCGAAGGTGGTAAAGGCAATCCAGCTGATGGCGGACCTCTATAAGGCAGGCTCTCCGGAAGGCTCCGTAAACTATGGGCTCTCCGAGCAGAATGACGTATTCTTCCAGGGGAAATCGACGTTTGCATTTGGATCAGGCTTCCATATCAATGGAGTCAAACAGAATTCACCGGAGCTTCTGGATAAGATAGCAGCGGTTCCGTTTACGGGACCGGATGGGGAAAATCTTGGAGCTACCACATTTGTCATTGGTCTGATGGGATGGAATCAGACGAAGTATCCGGAAACGGTATATGACTTCATCAAGTTCCATTTTGAAAAGGAACGCTATATTGATTTCCTGCATCTGATTCCGGGCGGACAGCTGCCGGCGACGGCGGAAGCTGCGAACTCAGCAGAATTCTATGATGATGAGACTATCCAGAAATTTAAGACAGAGATCGAGTACATCCAGGAAGGGATTGAAAAGGGAACCTTTATCGGTATGGACTATGGCCTTACGCCTGCGGCCTCGGCGCTGACCAGCCAGGGTATTATTGAGGAATGTCTGCAGGATATCGTGCTGAACGGGACTCCGGCGGAGGAGGCTGCGAAGAAAGCGAATGACAAGCTGAACGCGGCAATTGAGATCTTAATGGAATAATGGCATTACAGGAGGAATTTTATGAGGCAATACCGGGATCGGCATAACGCCGGAAAGAGTGTCGGGAACCGGATAGCGGATTTTGTGGACCGCCACATGTGCGGGGTTTTCATTACTCCGGCATTTCTCGTGACCATACTGCTGCTGGCATATCCGATATGTATCAGTGTGTATTACAGTTTTACCAATAAGAGCCTGCTGGGAAAAGCGGTTAAGTTCGTCGGGTTTAACAATTACGTGTCGGTTCTGCAGAATCCGGAGTTTTACCACGCGCTGTGGAACACCCTTGTATACACCGTAATTTCACTGTCTCTGCAGCTGTTTTTCGGATTTATAGTGGCTCTGTCACTTCATAAAATCAACCGGTTCAAAGGGATGTTCCGGACGCTGGTGCTGATCCCGTGGGCATTTCCCATGATTATCGTTACCTTTACATGGTCCTATCTCTTAAATGATCTATACGGGATCGTCAATGCCAAACTGCTGCATTGGAATCTGATTGCACAGCCGATTCAGTTTCTGGCCAACCCGAAGATCGCCATGCTGACAGTGAGTCTGATTAATGTGTGGTTTGGAGTCCCCCTGTTTGCCATTAATATTCTGGCGAGCCTGCAGACGATTTCCAGAGATTTATACGAAGCGGCCCAGATTGACGGCGCCAGCCCGTTTCAGAGATTTCGTTTTATTACGCTGCCGTTTGTGAGAGTCGTAGTGGGACTGCTCATTATTCTGAGGACAATCTGGATTTTTAACAGCTTTGACCTGATATTCCTCCTGACAGGGGGAGGTCCGGGAACCTCCACGGAAACGGTGCCGATCTTTGCCTACCGCATGGGGTGGACCCTGTATTCCCTGGGAAGGTCTTCGGCTGTGACCATTCTGCTGCTGCTGTTTTTGACGGCGGCCTGTCTGATCTATTTTAAGATATTGGACCACTGGGAAGAGGAGGTGGCGTGATGAGAGCGAGACTGCATAAAAACGGATGGACCATACTGTCCTATGTGATTCTTACCGCCGCGGTACTGCTGGCGGGAGGACCGCTTGTTATCGTGATATTTGCCTCTTTTAAGGGACAGTTTGAGATTGTCAGCAACACGGCGGCCCTTCTGCCGGAACGGTTTTCGCTGTATTGGTTTAAGGATCTGCTTCATAAGACGGACTTTCTGATATACGTGAGGAACAGTCTTCTCTACTCGTCGCTGTCCACGGTGCTGGGCATGACGATCTCCTCTCTGGCCGCCTATGCGATTACGCGGTTTGGAGGCAGGAAACAGAAGATTCTGACGAGAGTGATTGTGATGACCTATATGTTTCCGCCGATTCTGCTGGCAATCCCTTACTTTATCCTGGTGTCGAATCTGGGGCTTGCCAATACGCTGCCGGGATTATTAATGGCTTATATGTCATTTACCGTCCCCTTCTGCACCTACCTGCTGGTCAGCTACTTCCGGACGGTGCCGAAGGATATCGAGGAGGCGGCCCTGATAGACGGACTCCGGAGGCCGGGGGTGTTTCTCCACATCGCGCTTCCGCTGGTGGCGCCCGGGCTGGTAGCTACGGCTATATTTGCATTTATCAACGCGTGGAATGAATTCTTATACTCCCTCCTGATTATCAGCAGCGGGGATAAGCAGACCGTTTCCGTGGGCCTTTACTCCCTGAAGGGCGGTATGGAGACGCTTCAGTGGGGAGATATGATGGCGGCGTCAGTTCTGGTCGTCATTCCGTCGATTGTGTTTTTCTCGATTATACAGAAGAGCATTGTAGGGGGACTTACCGCGGGGGCAGACAAATAAAGCTAGTGCCGCCGGACTTAAATGCAGTACGTATTTAGGTCCGGCGGTACTGGAGAGAGGAGAAGGAAATGGCTGGATATGGAATCATCGGATGCGGATATGCGGGTGGCATCCACGCGGATAATCTTGCGGGACTGCCGGGGGCGCGGCTGGCAGCGGCCTTTGATCTGGATTATGAGCGCTCGAAGGCGTTTGTGCGGGACACGGGGGCTTATGCGGCTCCGACAATCGAGGAATTGTGCAGCAACAGGGAAGTGGAGGCCGTAATCATCACGACTCCCAATAACAGCCATGTGGCTCCTGCCATCCTTGCGGCAGAGGCCGGAAAGCATGTGTTCTGTGAAAAACCTGTGGCATTGAGTTTAAAAGATACGAACGAGATGCTTGATGCGGCGGA
>NZ_JBKVCZ010000143.1:0-15952 GCF_046966825.1 Hungatella sp.
AAACTGAATGAAACGTATCTTCACTCTGAAAATGAGACTCCTTCCGCGGAGTATGACCCGGGCGAGCCGTCCGCAGCGGAGATCAAGGCAGTCAATTCCGATTATGCGGCCAGCTTTGCCGAATACGGCGACGCGGCAATTGTAGTCATCAGCCGTCCAAGCGCGGAGTCCAAGGACTATCTGCCGGGCGGAGTGGTTGATGGTCTGGGAGCGGAGGAACCGCTGCAGCTGACAGCCAATGAACGCGATACCATCGAGATGGCGAAGAAATGCAGCGACAATGTAATCGTGCTGCTCAACTCCGCCAATGCCGTTGAAATCGGTGACTTAAAGAATGACCCTGAAATAGATTCAATTCTCTGGATTGGATTCCCAGGCTGCTACGGTATGCTGGGTGTGTCAGATATCCTTTGCGGACGCACCAGCCCTTCCGGCGCACTTCCTGATATCTACGCAACCTATAATATGTCGGCTCCCGCCATGCAGAACATGGGTAATTTCCAGTATGAAAACGGGGCGGAAATGCTCACCCGCGGCGCTGGACAGACCGGCGGCACTACAGGCAACTACCTGATCGAAGCTGAAGGCATCTATGTTGGCTACCGCTACTATGAGACCAGATATTACGATTCGGTATTTGGAA
This sequence comes from Hungatella sp., assembly GCF_046966825.1. Classification (NCBI taxonomy): domain Bacteria; kingdom Bacillati; phylum Bacillota; class Clostridia; order Lachnospirales; family Lachnospiraceae; genus Hungatella; species Hungatella sp. The sequence continues at coordinate 644 of NZ_JBKVCZ010000143.1, forward strand.
ACGGCAACGCCGGTTCTCCAGTCGGCGCTTATGCGTCTTCCGCGGAGTGGGACTATGACAAAGAGGTAGCCTATGGCTTCGGATATGGTCTTTCTTATACCGATTTTACCCAGGAATTCGAGGGAGAACCGGAGTTTAACGTCTCCACAGATCCGGTAACAGGCGTCTGCGATGCAACCGCCGTATTTCATGTAAAGGTAACAAATACCGGTGACATGGCCGGAAAATCCATTGTCCAGATTTACGGACAGGCTCCTTATACAGAGGGAGGCGTTGAGAAGTCTGCGGTTCAGCTGCTTAATTTCGGGAAGACCGATACCCTGAAGCCAGGCGAATCACAGGTGGTCTCCGTCGAGGTTGATTTACAGTATATTGCCAGCTACGACAACACGTATGATAACGGTGACGGCACCGTTGGTACTTATATCCTGGATCCGGGAACGTATTACTTTGCCATGGGTAACGGCGCACATGATGCCCTGAATCATATGATGGCCCGCCAGGGAGCGGATCCGGAAAGTCTGTCAGGCGAGAGCAACAGCGCTATGGCTTACGAACATAAGATTACAGAAGATTTTATTTCCAGCACCGCTTTCTCTGTTTCGAAAACCGGAGAGAAGATTTCAAACCAGCTGGATTACGCTGACTGGAACTATTTCCAGCCGGGAGAGGTTACTTATTTAAGCCGTACCGACTGGGCCGGCACATATCCGAAGAGCTACACGGATATGACTCTGGTCAATGAGGAACTGATCAACCTGCTTAACGGTGACTATTATACCATTCAGACGGACGACGACACCTCCGGAATCACCTGGGGGAAGGACAGCAATCTGATGTTCTATGAGATGTACGGCACTGATTTTGACGATGCAAAATGGCAGGAGCTGCTTGATAAGATGACGCTCGAGGAAGCACAGTATCTCGCCACGTTCGGCGGTCCGAGTATCCCTGGAGTCAGCTCCATCGGTACGGTGGAGACGTATATGACCGAGAACGCAGGAAATGGTGTGGCTGTAAACTTAAACGCTTCAAAGGACACGGGGGCTCCCTGGAGCATCTCCGCCAGCGATCCCAACGGAAACTGGCATCCGGAGGTATTTGCCAACGCACCGCTCGTAGCGGCTTCCTTTAACCAGGATTTATATAAAGAAGTTGGCTCCTTTATCGGAGAGGAAGCGCTGTTCACGGGAATCCCGATTCTGTGGGGACCTGGTTTAAATACTCACCGTCATGCTTATAACGGCCGTAACGGCGAATACTATTCGGAAGACCCGGTTCTGTCCGGTTCCGCGGCTATGGAATTTGCCATCGGCGCACTGGATTACGGCCTGATTGCAGCACCCAAGCATTTTGCATTTAACGATCAGGAAACAAACCGAAGCGGCGTGGCGCCTTACATGCTGGAGCAGAGGGCCCGTGAGGTCGAGCTGCGTGCTTATCAGATCGCTTTCGAGGCGACCAAGTATGACACGGAGGAAGTGGACGCCGGTATGCGCGGCCTGATGATTTCCTTCAGCAAGATCGGACCGGTGGAATGCACCGCCAGCTACGAACTGATGACAGAAATTCTGAAAGAGGAGTGGGGCTTCAAGGGATATGCCGTCACCGATATTTATGACGACACTGATATTTACGGAGCGGTACTGGCTTCCGGAACGACCTGCTTCGATACCCGCGGTATCTCAGGCTTCTATGGGGCTACGACGCTGGAAAACTGTTCCACCTTTGCCACTCAGGTTGACGGCAGCAAGGTCAGCGCCCAGCTGCTTTCCGGCGATGCGAGGCTGCAGAATGCCGTGAAGGATTCCTGCCACAATATCTTATATGCGTTCAGCCAGAGCAGTCTGATGAACCGTTATAACAGCACGACACATATCGAGCAGACCATGACATGGTGGCGTATGGCCTATATGGCGGCTATCGCAGCATTTGGAATTCTGCTGCTGGCCAGTGGAGCTCTGTATGTCGTGTCCTCCAAACGCAAAGAAAGAGAGGTATCATAAAATGACAGCTTTTATTAAAAAACAGGGTCCGGCTTTCTATTTCAATATCCTGTCCGCGGCAGCTGGCATCGCGGCGTTCATCGCCATGGTGATCAGCAGTACCATGAACGAAGCTTATGCGCTCAATTCCTTCCCGCTGTTTGTACTGGGGGCAATCGCCGGGATACTTTTGATCTTGATTGCTGTTTACGCCGCTAATCGGTGGGGAAATTACGATTATGTCGGGACACTGTCCGGTGTGGCTGCCGTTGCTCTTTTTTCAGCCGTCATCGGCGGGATCATCTTGAACCGCGTCCTGCTGATATCCGGATTATTTTCCTGGAACTCCGGCAATACGCCTGGCTGGAACGTATTCTATGCCAGCGTGGTTTCCATTGCCTGCTTTGTGATCTCCATCGTGCTGCTGATTATCGGTTCATTCTTAAAGAGTGTTAAATAAGAAAGCAGGAGGTACCATTTATGAGCAACGAATCAACAACGGCGGCCGGCATGAACCGGGCAAAGCCTTACCAGCTCGTCCTGTTTCCGTTTAATAACGGTGCAACCAATGTTTACTATATTCTGACCATCACCTACATTGCCTATTACGGCAATGGGGTGCTGGGACTGGCGCTGATGTTCGCCACGACCATGGTAACGGTCATGCGTCTGTTTGACGCGGTGACGGACCCGATCATCGGCGCTCTGATTGATAAGACCAACGGACGCTTCGGCAAATTCAGGCCTTATATGGTGCTGGGAAATGTAATTATGGCGGTGAGTGCGTTTCTTCTGTATTTTGGCACCAGGCTCATCCCCGACACGATGATGTGGCTGCGCTATACCTCCTATGTGGTGATCTATGCGCTCTATGTAATCGGATATACGTTTCAGACCTCCTGCACCCGTTCCGGACAGACGGTGCTGACCAATGACCCGAAGCAGCGGCCCATGTTTACGATTTTCAACATGGTGGCCAGCATGCTGGGGATGGGAGCGATCCAGTTTCTGGCACCCATTTTCCGGGCGAAATTCGGAGATTATACCACGGCCGCATTTTTCGACATGATGATTCCGATCTCGGTTATTATCTCTGCCTTATTGACGGTGCTTGCGGTAATCGGCATCTGGGAGAAAGACCAGCCGAAGTATTTTGGACTGGGAAGTGAAGAGAAGCAGAAGATCAGGATCTCTGAGTATGTGGCTATCATGAAAGAAAACAAACCGCTCCGGAGGCTGATGGTTGCGGGAGCCGGCTGCAAGCTGGCGCTGGCTATTGCCACCAATGGTACGGTGCTCTGTATGCTTTATGGTTCCATGATGGGCAATTATAACGGACTGTACCTGCCGATGATGATTGCGGGCTACGTTTTCTCCGCGCCGTTCTTTATACTGACGGTGCGCACCTCCCAGAAGCACGGGCAGAAGGCGTCCCTCACGCGTTACGTGGGGCTTGCGCTGGTGATGTATGTGGGAGTCTTTGCACTGCTCATGTTCTGGAAACCGGGCGTGGCGGGAGTGAATCTGTCTCTCAGCAGCTTAAATATTTATACGGTCCTGTTTGTCCTGCTGTTTGGAATCGGATATGGAGCCTACTATGCGACGGCGGATATGCCGATCCCCATGGTTGCAGACTGTTCGGACTATGAGACCTACCGCTCAGGCAACTATATCCCCGGAGTAATGGGAACACTGTTCTCCCTGGTGGATAAGCTGGTGTCATCTTTAAGCTCTACGGTGGTGGGAATTGCTATCGCGGCCATTGGACTGTCTACGCTGCCCGGCGGTGATACGCCTTACATGGAAGGCATGAAGGGGATCGTCCTCGTGCTGTTCTGCGTGATTCCGATGATTGCCTGGGCGCTGACCCTGTGGGCCATGAAGGGCTACACACTGACCGGAGAGCGCATGAAGGAAATCCAGGCGGTCAACGCGGTCCGCAAGGATGCGATTGCCAAAGGAATGAGTACGGAAGAGGCGCTGGCCACCTGGAAGACCATGGATCAGGTGCCGGCGGAGTTTCGACAGGAATGATGAAATAAAGGATATTAAAAAGAATAGGTAAAACAAATAAGTAAAACAAATAAGTAAAACAAATAAGTAAAACAAAGAGGATGCCCGGAAGATATGAATTGACTTCCAGGGCATCCTTTTAAGTGGCCTTAACCTATGTACATTACCATGAAAACAATGGCGTCTTCCCGTCAATGGCGATCCAGCTGATACTGTGTTTTTTCACGTGAAGAAGGCTGCAAATCAGGTCGATCTGATTATACTTTACGACACTGTTCGAGTGAGTACCCACCCAGTAGGTTTTTCCGTCGCTTCCCGTCACTTCAACTGACCTTCTCAGATAACCGTAGCCCTCTTCCGCCCTGGCACGGTCATCCGTGAACCAGTCTGTGCCGTTCGTCAGGATCTCCTTCTCATGGCCGGGATAGTTGTCGAGGACGTACTGAACCGTCTTTACCATGGCATGGGCGGTGCTGTTGACCCGTTCGGCCGGCCCATTGTTTAATTTGATGAATTTGGCCTTGCCGCCGCCCGGCGCTTTCTGCGCCTGCGTATCTGGCTCCGCGGATGGCCGCCGGTCTCCGGCAGCAGCCTCACGGTAGCTTACGAGGTCGATTTTCTCGTCATCCTCCAGGCCGTTGTTTACGATCTGTGCAAACCTGCTAACGTCTGCCACGTTCCTGGTCAGTAAGTAGAGCTCATCCTTTTTAAACGTATTGGAGTCCAGAACCGGATAGTTACCTGACAGCTGTGCCGCAGCGCCGCACAGTTCGGCAAAGAGCTCCATCATGTCTTTTAATTTGTCCCGAATCAGTTCAAAACAGTCTGTGAACTGGGAGTAATCGCTGCGGTATCCATTAAAGAGCTGGACCATATATGTGGTAAAATACCATTTCCCGTTTTGCAGTACAGCTGCCGCTGCCGGATTGTCCGTGATGATTTTCTTTACATTTTTTCCATAAAAATCGGCCACTCTGACTGCAAAATACACCGCGCCGTAGTACTTCTCAAAAATCTCCGCTTCCTGTTCATCCTCTGCCTCCAGCCATTCGGGTACGAATATCGTTTTATCCTGAAAACTGTATTCTCCGCCGGTGTCATTTCTGGAACTCAACAGGACATTGGTGCCCTTGCTGCGGGCGTCCCCCGGGTACCCTGCGCAGGCCTTCCGGGCTCTCGCAAAATCGACGAGGTCAACGGTGCGCCTGGCGATATTTCCTTCCCCGCGCTTCACCAGCCTGAAATACCTTTTGCCGTTCATCTGCTCCCGCTCCAAAAATGCGGCCAGCTTCACCACAAATGGCGATGCGAAGGCAATATCCTCCGCCTTAATGGGCTTCTGCCGGTTTAGAGCTACGCTGATCTCGTTTACCTCCCGGGTAGAATCCGCTTCGGACTCAGCAGCCTGCGCGGAGTGTGGAATATGTATGATGCGCAGCAGTACCTTGGCGTTCTTCGACTGCCTGATCTTTTCCACCAGCTTTGCCGCTTCCTCTGTCTCACCTTTATTTTTGCATTCCTTTAAATCATATTCCATCTCATAAAGGCACTGGGCGGATGCGGTGATGGTCTGGGCTCCGTTGATGACGGAGAAATGAAGGTCGCCGTATTCAGATATGTGTTCCAGAAGCACCTCCTCCACACGATCCAGTCTAAAATCGGGCCGTTCTACCAGAATGGTAATACCGTTATTCTTAAACCAGAACTCGCCGGGGTTATTTCTTAACGTATCTTTGATCGCGCGGTCAACGCCCAGCTGTTCATTTAAACCGTACCGGACATTGCGCTTAAACAGCTTGTCGCCGATTCTGTTATAGATATCAATCAGCTGGTGCAGGTGGACAGAAGTCACATATCCCCGGTTAGAACCTTCTGCCTCGTCCTTATTTTCCCAGTTGATATGGCATTTCATAGGAGGCATCTGGATAAACTCAAACCGGTTTACACTGGTCAGCTTGATGTCCTGCTCATTGTAGCTGTTGTCGAGAATATAGAGAAAATTTACAGTACCTTTCCAGGCCTTCATCTCTTTCCGGATATTTTTCTTCATGGTCTTACCTTCCGCCGAAAGAAAAAGTCTTTCGAGGAAAACCCGGCTTTTCATGTTGTCTACGATGCAGATGACATAGATATTCTTTTCCGCCGATTCCGGCATGTCTGCCAGGCGGCAGGCTTCCTCCTCCAGAGCCGCCAACAGGCTGCCGCTGTCCTCTGTAAATTTCAGAAACAGAAAATTCTCACTGCTGTCAATGCCCATCTGTACAGAACTGCAGATTTCCCATTTTTCTGCCCGGACCAGGAGATTCAGCGCCTTTTGAGCCTCTTCGCTGTCCCACCAGGTCTCGTCGCAGTCGATATCCCGGTTGCTCAAAATATTTCTGATGTACTCTTTATAGTTTTCGATTCTCCTGGCTCTCATCCGATTTTCGCTCATTGTCTTTTGTCCTTTCCATACTGATTAGCAGCTGGCTCCCTGAGAATTTATGAATGCCATGCTGATTTAGCTCTTTGGAAAATTCCAGAATTAACTGGTTGTAACGGTTTACGATAGTATTCAGTTCTTCTTCTGTCAGGTAGGCCTTCTGTATGGCCTCTTCCAGGTTCTGGGTAAAGTCCAGCAGGCCAATCCGGTAGCTGTTAATCATATTTTCCACGTAGACCAGAATCCCGTCTGTATCCAAATCCTTCCGGTTATCCAGGATGTAGTCAAAATAGTAATCCAGCTCCTTCTCCAGCATTCTGACGGCATACTTAAGCTCGTTGCCGCAGCAGAACTTCTCCGTGTTCAGTTTCCGGCTCTTATTGCTGATCTCATCTACCAGATTCACAATCTCCGGATAGATACTCCCGGTATGAATGCCGAAAAATTCCTTTAATTCTTTTCGGATCAGCGGTTTGGCCTCCTTCGGAATCCGGATGCCATACGTCATCCACGCGGGTAAGTCCGCAGCATCGTTGCCCTGGAACAGAATGAAGGCGCCCTGCTGTGCCACGATCCGGTTATTCAGTTTTGTGTGGTCAATAAATTTATGGTTCTTCTCAAAAATAATCTTATCCCGGTGCCACTGCCTGTCCCGGTTAATAATGGCGTCGTAATTGGCATTGGTATTCTCCGCGCTGGGACTGAAGATCTCATCGATGAAAAATACGAACACCATCCCATCCTCGTGATCCAGTGAATCAACGTCCTTGCGGTAGTACGGCGTGACCGCAAAATACAGGGCCGTCAGGCAGTTATAGGACACATCCAGAAGGCGGCTGGGAAATTCTCCGTGCTGGGCGTCGATGGCGTTGTCCAGATACCGCTTCTCGCCCGTCAGTCTGTTCTGTCTCATGGCGTCAAAGAGACTCTTCTCAAAAAAAGGATTGCCATCCATAACGCCCCGCCGGAAAATGTTGGCGCGGCAGGAGGTGGTATAAATCTGGGGCTCGCCCCGGTAAACGTAACTGTAATTTTCACCTTTACGGGATTCCATGTATTCTTTTATCTTGGAAATATAATCGGATACATTCTCAATGGGTTTTTCTGAGATTTCTTTGACTCTTTTATCTTTGGGAAGAACATAAGCGCTGTTTTCGTTCAATTGCTTTCCCTCTCTTTCGATATAGATTCCCTGCTGGCTGGGCCAGGAAAATCATGATGGTTTTATTATAGCTTATACGGAAGGGGCATTCAACGGGGAATCGGCGTAAGTTTGGTGAAATATGGCATGAAAAAGATAAAAAAAAGCCATAGTAATAGCAGGTGCGTAAGAAAAGTAAAAGCGAAACAGAAAAAGAGGAACGAAAATGAAGAAAAGAATACTTGGTTGTCTTACAATGTTATGTGTAATCTCGGTGATACTAACCGGCTGCAGAAATCAAAGACAAGGAGCCGCTGATCTACAGAACCGAGAATCCTCCTCCCTGGCTATGGCGGAGGAAAATGCCATGAACCGGGAAGTGGGGGCGCAGGATTCAGGAGCCCCACAGGGTACAGGAGATTCGCAGGGGACAGGAGATTCGCTGGATTCAGAAGACGCGGTCAGAACCGCTGGAAAGGCGGAGGCGGGCAATGTAAGGGCGGAAGACGATTATTACAATTATGTAAATCAAAAAATCCTTGCAGAAAAGCAGATCCCTGCGGATTCTGGAAACTGGAGTTATTTTTACGAATTGGGACAGAAATCTTATGATAATTTAAGTGATCTGCTTAATGAAATTATCAATCAGAGAGAGCAGTTTGCCGAAGGATCGCCGGAACAAAAAATAGCCAGTCTATATCTGACTGCAATTGATATGGAGGGGAGAAGAAATGCCGGATTTGGTGCGCTGCAGCCTTACCTTGACAGCATCCGCAATGCGGCTGATATTCAGGAATATATAGAAGCGATCGGGACTATAAACAATGAACTGGGATTCTCCAGTCTCATTGCTCCGACTTATTATGAGGATATGAAAGATTCCCGGAATTATGGATGCTATCTGGGGAGCGCCGATTTAGGGCCGGGAAAAGAGACGCTGGAAGATGGTACACAGTCGGCTATATTGGAAGCATACAGGAAATATATAAAAAATATAATGGAATCCACAGGAATCAGCGAAAAAGAGGCGGAAAGAGCTGCTTCATCCATTTATAAGTTTCAGACTGATTTAGCGGCTGCAACGCTTCCGCTGTCTGACCAGAATGACCCTGAAAAAACGTATAATCCCCAATCGCTGAAGGAGCTCAGCGCCCTATACTCCAATATTGATATAAAAGCATATTTAAAAGCGGCCGGGGCGGCCGGTTTTAATTCCTGGGTGGTAAATGATCCGGGACAGGCAAAAAAGGTGAACAGCTATCTGACAGAAGGCCATCTGCCGCTGTTGAAGGATTACTCCGTTTTCTGCCTGATTAAAGATTTCAGCCCTTGCCTGACACCGGAAATACGGGACAGCACCATAGCATGGAGCAATGCTCAAAAGGGAATTCAGGGAAAGAAAACGGATAAAAAGCTGGCAGGAGAGCTTGTTCAGAATACATTTGGATTTGAGTTCGGCAGGCTTTATGTAGAAAAGCATTTTTCGGAAGAGGATAAGAAGAATGTCGAAACGCTGGTCCATCAGATTCTGGCCGCCTATGAAGATCGTATAAACGGATTGGATTGGATGGGAGAAGCGACAAAAGAAAAAGCAATTCGAAAACTGGAGCATATGACCCTCAAAATTGGTTATCCGGATCACTGGCCGGATTACTATGAAAACGCAGTTATTCTTCCGGAAGGGCAGGGCAGTCTGGTTGACAATATGGTAAATGTATACCGATCGCTCAGATCCTACGAAAAAGAAGAAATAAAGAAACCGGTTGACCGGACCCAATGGGGAATGACGCCTCAGACCGTCAACGCATATTACAATCCTCTGAATAACGAAATTGTCTTTCCTGCCGCGATCCTGCAGCCTCCGTTCTATGATCCCAATGCAGACGATGCTTCAAATTTAGGCGGGATTGGGATGGTGATTGCCCATGAGATCAGCCATGCGTTTGATTCCTCCGGCGCCCGCTATGACGAAAATGGAAATTATAATATGTGGTGGACAGAGGACGATTTAAAGAAATTCCAGGATCTGACTCTTAAGGTAGCGGCGTACTATGACGGCCAGGAGGCTGTGAAAGGGCGTTATGTAAACGGCCGCCAGACGTTAAACGAGAATATTGCCGATTTAGGCGCCCTTGCCTGTGTCACCTCGATTGCCGGAGATGATACGGAAGCCCTGAATTCTCTTTTCACGCAGTATGCCCGCATCTGGGCGTCGAAATATACAGAGGAAAGCATGATCCACAGGCTTAATACGGACGTTCATTCTCCGGCAAAAGTGAGAGTAAATGCTGTCTTAAGTTCCACAGAGGCTTTTTATAAGGTCTACCCGGATTTAAAAGAGGGCGACGGTATGTATGCAGCGCCGGAAAAGAGGGTGAAGATCTGGTGATGCGGGCTGGTGAGAGCCAGCACGTTTGTTGAGTCGTTGAGCGGAATCGCCTGATTAATTTGTTGGGGGATGCTGGACGACTAGAGCGACTGAAAACGCGGTGGTGAATGAGATAGCAATTGTTTAGGGATAGGGGGAACGTAAACAATTTGTGTAAAGTAAACAGTTCGTGTAAAGTAAACAGTTCGTATAAAGTAAACGATTAGTTGACAAAACGGACTTATTAAAGACTGAATTTTTAATGCAGTAGCTATTGAGTGATAAGATGGCCTTTACAATGGCAGCAAAATATGTAGTATAGTATTAATGTATAAAGAAACAGCAACCTCATTTTTATGATAAAAGTATGTCATAACCTGCATTAAAACTATATGAAATATCCGGAGGGAGAGGTTTGTCATACTGTTGAGGAACCGCTTGCTTTTACCCTGTTTTTGTGCTATAGTAGGATCGCTGATTTTCCCTGAAAACAGGTAAAAACGGCAAATATATGGTGTGTTCGAAACCTTCCACACTTAAAACAAAACTAAAGGAGAAATGAATATGTTACAAAAAACTTCAAGCAGAACCTATTTTATGGTTTATGCGGCGGCGATTGCTGCCATCTACACCGTACTTACAATGGTATTTGCACCGATCAGTTTCGGTCCTATCCAATTCCGAATTTCGGAAGCGCTCTGTATCCTGCCATTTTTTACACCGGCCGCAGTCCCGGGGCTGTTTATCGGATGCCTGTTGTCCAATTTATTGTGTGGCGCCGCAGCATTGGATATCATTTTTGGGAGTCTGGCTACGCTCATTGGGGCCTTGGGTTCCTGGATGCTCCGCAAAAACAAGTGGGCGGTCTGCCTTCCGCCGATCCTGGCAAACACAATTGTTATCCCATGGGTGTTACGTTTTGCATATGGCTCGGAAGATATGATTTTGTATGCAATGGTAACTGTAGGTATTGGTGAGATTCTGGCGATCGGTGTTCTGGGAAATCTTTTAATGGGAGTTCTTTATAAATACAGACAGATTATGTTTGGCAAGAAAAACCTTGCGTAATGAATTCTGAAGTAGGTCTAAAAGATCGAACAAAGAAAGAAAAATATTGTAGAATTTTCAGAGAATATAAGAGAAAAGCAAGTTAGAAAATAGAATTTAAGAGCTTAAATTATGAAATACAGCATACTGGTGGAATACCCTTGCCTGATAAACAGATAAGAGGCAAAGGGGGAAACCAGTAGGCTGTATTTTTAATTAGTTTCTTCTATATAATTGGTATTATAAGAACTGAGTCTTTATAGTTAAATAATATTTGGATAAGTGTCAAAAAAATGGTGCAGCAAACGCCTGATAGTTTTAAATAATCGTTATGCGAATGGCATGGAACAATGATTTCGTTCCTTTAGCGTTCATCACAAGCCTTCATAAATAATTTTAACAGATCCAATGCATATCTTTTTTTCTTGATGCTGCAATTTCCCAGAATTTCGATGACTGCCTGCTGTTCCACATCCAAGTCTGTGAATTCGCTGGTATCCTCATTATTTCCGTAGATTAAGTAATCCAGCGAAATATTGAGACAGGATGCAATGCTAAGCATTGTGTCAATGGACATACCGCAGGTCCCGCGTTCAATATCCTGGCAGTATTTATAAGCACGACCGATTTTTTCCGCAAGCTCCTCCTGCGTCAATCCCATAATCATCCGTCTGTTTCTGATTCGTTCCCCTGCTGCAATTCGATTATATCCCGCCAATTCATAAGCCTCACTTTCCAGAAATTACCGTACATAAAATTATTATATGGTTCATTAAGGTTGACAACACCTGTTTTGAGGGTATAATAATAGTAAGTTTTAAACGTATATTATGCACCTGTTTCTAACGCGAACAGATGATGAAGTGCCAAAAATCGACATGCTGTCGAAAAATGATCATACGGCACTAAAAAGGGTGAGGATGAAAAATGTATAAAAAGGCTAACCTTGGCTGGCTGAAACACTGGGATTTTATGATCCTGGATTTAGTTTGTCTGCAAGTGGCATTTATAAGCGCTTATTTTATTCGTCATGGGGTTCATTTGGCATATGAGAACAAATTGTATCGAAATATGGCCTTTGTACTCTTCTTAATTCAAGTCTGCGTCACTTTCTTTGGCGAGAGCTTCAAAAATGTTTTGAAGAGGGGATATTATAAGGAGTTTACAGCTACATTTAAGCACGTATGCCAAATAATTCTAATTGCGGTATTTTATTTGTTTGCAACGCAAACCGGTGAAGGATATTCCAGAATTACGCTGGTCCTGACCGGCATTATTTATATGGTCATCAGCTACATAGCCAGGATTCTTTGGAAAAAATATTTAAAAACCAAAGGTGTTGTAGGAAAAGGAAATCGATCGTTATTAATTATAACATCAGAAGAAATGATGGATATAGTGATTGATAACATTCGTAATAATAATTATGAAGGTTTTCAGATTATAGGAATCAGCCTTCTAGATGCAGACCGTGTTGGTGAGACGATCAATGATGTGCCGGTAGTAGCAACCATGGACAATGTTGAAGAGTATGTCTGCAGAGAATGGGTAGATGAGGTATTTCTTAATCTGCCGAAAGAGATTCCATTGCCAAGAGACCTGATTAATCATTTCATCGAGATGGGGATCACGGTTCACTTGAAACTGATCGAGATGGCGAAGCTGGAAGGCGAAGTGCAGCGGGTAGAGCGGTTAGGAAGCTATACCGTTTTAACGAGCAGTATTAATATGGCTTCATGGAAACAGGCATTTTACAAGCGGGCTATGGATATTGTCGGCGGCCTGATCGGATGTATCATCACTGGAATTTTGTATTTGATTGTGGCACCATGCATTTACATAAAATCACCGGGACCTATCTTTTTTTCACAAGTCAGGGTAGGTAAAAACGGTAAGAGATTTAAGCTTTACAAATTCCGCAGCATGTATATGGACGCGGAGAAACGTAAGAAAGAACTGATGGCACAGAATCGTGTGAAAGATGGAATGATGTTCAAGCTGGACCACGATCCCAGAATTATTGGTGGTGACAAAGGGATTGGAGGATTTATCAGAAAGTATTCGATCGATGAGTTCCCTCAGTTCTGGAATGTGTTAAAAGGCGATATGAGCCTGGTAGGTACGAGGCCGCCGACCATAGACGAATGGGACAAGTATGAACTGCACCACCGCGTAAGGCTGGCCATAAAGCCCGGAATAACCGGAATGTGGCAGGTGAGCGGGAGAAGTGATATTACGGACTTTGAAGAGGTTGTGAGGTTGGATAAAGAGTATATCACAAACTGGAGCCTGGGATTGGATATGAAGATTGTGATGAGGACTGTGGGGGTGGTGTTTGGGAAGAGTGGGGCGATGTAGGGGGTAGATAGATAAAAGTAATGAGTTTTAGGATTTGAACTGTAAATAATAACAATTATTTGGTGATAGGAATTTTTAGCAGCTATCAGTAGTATCCCATTATCAGCCTAATTTCTTGAATTAAATAACATCAGAAAAATGATAGTGAAGAAATTACCTTGTATATTGAATGATACTTGTAGAAAAGTCTGCTCCTATAATACGAGTAGTTACCTAATAATTAAATAGTCTCCCCCAAATATATATGACTATATTTTTCTATGAAAAACTATATTGATTTTCTGATTATCTTTTCATAAGTTGGTGAATGTCGGTTTAGCCTGTATTTATAGGCTTTTCCGGCGTTTTTTGCTTTGGAAGATACTTCGCAAATTTCGGCATTTCTAGGTATGATTTTTTAATCAAAAGTAGTAAAAGTGTAGTAAAACTGGCTTTTACTACTTTAAGCAATCAGTCTTTCCATTTCTTCTTTTGCCGAATCAAATGAAGCGTGTGCGTAATAGTTCAGCGTCATGCTGATATTGGAATGACCCATGATATATTGCAATGATTTTGGATTCATTCCGGCGTTGGCTAAACGGGTACAGAATGTATGTCTTAATGTATGCGGCGTGATGTTTGGTAATGCTTCTTTGTGATTCTTGTTGTATTTCTTCACAAGTCCTTTCAACATACTTTCATAACTTGCCGCAACCTTTGGTAAACCATTCTGATTGAGGAACAGGAAATTACTATAACCATCAACAATGATTGGTTCTGCTTTTCCTCTGTTTTTCAGCACTCGTTTAAATGCTTGATAGACTGTTTCGCTCATTGGAATCTGACGGACACCGTTCTTTGTCTTTGGTGTTTCAATGTAGTACCCGATTTCTGAATCCTTTAAAAGCTGATGGTCTACATTGATTATCCTGTTTTCCAAATCCAGCTTGATAGTCAATCCACAAAATTCAGAAATACGAAGTCCAGTTCCTAACAGTATAGTGATTTCATCAACGTATTTTTGATATACCTTATCACTTCTGGCAAAGGAAAGTAATTTTTCTTCCTGCTCCTGTGTCAATGCTACCTTTTGTTCTGTATCATCTTCCAGAACAATATTCAGAGCGAAGTTAAACGGATTCTTTCTGATACAGTCGTCCTCAATCGCTGTGTAAAACGCTGCTTTCAATGAACGCTTGTAATTGTTAATCGTCTTATAAGCAAACCCTTTTTCGCTCATTCTGATAACCCATTCCTTTGCGTCCGACAGCTTCACGCTGTCAATGCTCCTAGCTCCAAGAGGGTCATTCTTCAAAATGTTCATAAGGTGCTGACGTCCTTTTTCTGTGTTACGTTTGACATTCTTCCTGTGGCTTATCTGCTTTGCATAAAGCTGGCAGACAGTCATTTTCTTGCCGATTGTGTCGATACCATCATCAAGGTCTTTTTGTATCTCTTTTATCTTTTCCCTTAACGAAATATCATCACGTTTTCCTGCTGGTGTCTTATCCGTAACAGTCAACTTCCAAGCGTAAACGAATTGAGGTTTTCCGTTTGCGTCTATATATTTATATGCGTATCTTCCATCTTTTCTCTGGCTCTCTCCAGTCCTTAAAATGCGACCTTTATTATCTCGTCTTTTTTTTGACATGATGTAAAGCTCCTTTCCATACTGGAATGAGCCTTGATACGATATATGTATATTATACCATATTTAAGGCTCATTTTCATCATATTACGTCCAGAGAATCTATGATTTTCTCAAATTGTTTTCGCTTTATCTGAACACGGTTTCCATTCATAATCACCCAACTTGCTGTTTGGTTTTCCTCCGCAATTTTACGCAATTTCTTTTCTCCGATACGGAAATATTTTGACGCTTCTTCAATCGTAAGCGTGTATTTTTCCCAGATAGGCACATCAGTATTATTCATTGTGTAACACCTCCTTTACTGTGTGTTTCCGAAGCAGTCAGATGGCTTTGGAAGCTCCACTG
>NZ_JBKVCZ010000144.1:0-15911 GCF_046966825.1 Hungatella sp.
ATTAAATTCTGTCCTCCGAACACCAGGTCCTGGGTGGACTCACCGTCTCCCGCATTGGCATAGACATAGCCGCAGACGAGGCTGGCGGAATGGCCGGTGATCAGGCTTCTGCGGTAGATATCCTTTCCTGTGGTCTCGTCGCTGGCTGAACAGTTGACGATCACGGTCGCTCCGGCCGCCGTATGGCGAATCGAAGGCGGACACGGAACCCAGGCGTCCTCGCAGATTTCCGCGGCTACGATCAATCCCGGCATCTCCTCACAGGCAAACAGGATATTCGTCCCCATGGGGAAACGGTGTCCCTCCCAGCTTACCATCACCGGAATCTCATTGCCCGGCTCGAAATAACGGCGCTCGTAGAATTCCGCATAATTAGGAAGATTCGTCTTCGGCACCACGCCCAGGATTCTGCCGTTCTGAACCGCCACGGCTGCATTATAGAGCTTTCCGCCCCTCTCCCACGGCATTCCGATGAACGCCAGTAAGTCGGAGCCTTCCGTCTCCTTTAAAATCTCTTTCAGTTCTCTTCTCGCACCGGACAGCAACGCGTCCTGGCCGAATAAGTCTCCGCATGTATATGCGGTAAGCGACAGCTCCGGGAATACCATGAGCTTCGCCTTTCTCTCTATACCCGCCCTGATAAGAGCGCAGATTTCTGTCCTGTTAAACTGAGGATCAGCCACTTTTACATCCGGAGTCGCAGCTGCCACCCGGATAAATCCGTGTTTCATATCGTCTATTCTCCTTTCGGAATCCATTTAGCCTTTGCGCTGTAGACGCAGTCCATCAGCATCGTCGTCATCCAGGTGATTGGATAGCACCACATGACAGCCTCAAAACTCGGAAAAAATGGAACCAGTAAATTAATATATATCATGCGCAGGATACACATGTTTCCAACGCCGATCAACATGGTAATCATGGTTCTTCCGCTTCCCCGGATACTTCCCATCAGGATATTATGGATCGCGATGGACCAGTAAAACGGAAGCAGGATGGCCATGGTAGTATGCCCGAAGGCGATAACCGCCTCATCCGGCGAGAAGATGCGGAGAATCTTGTCCGCATTTAGATAAAGGATGACCGAGATAAAGGCCGTATAAATCAGGCTGATGGCAATTCCCTGAAACATCCCATCCTTGACACGTTTTGCCTTTTTCGCGCCGATATTCTGGCCTGTGAAGGTGGTCGAAGCCATGCAGAAGCTCTGAAGCGGCAGCATGGCGAAGCCATCCACCTTGCTGTAGGCGCCGTAGCCCGCCATGGCGGCCGCTCCGAAGCCATTGATGTTCGCCTGGACGATAACATTAGACAGGGATATGATGCTCTGCTGAATTCCGCTCGGTATGCCCAGCTTTAAAATCCGCTTCATCATGCGCCGGTCGATCCTGATCTCGGAAGGAACCAGACGGTAGCTGTCCTCCGTTTTCATCAGCGTACGAACCGTAAGCACAGAAGAAACTGCCTGCGCAATCACGGTGGCATAACCGACACCGGCCGTCCCCATATGGAATACCACCACAAAAACCATGTCCAGAATGATGTTTACCACAGAGGATACACAGAGATAATAGAGAGGCCGCCGGGAGTCTCCCACCGCCCTCAGAACTCCGGCGCCCATGTTGTATACCAGATTGAACAGGGAACCGCAGAAGAAGATGCGCAGGTAGGCGACAGAATTAGGCATAACCTCTTCGGGCGTGCCCATCCATTTCAGGATCAGCGGGGACAGAAGCACGCCCAGCACGATCAGCAGCGTGCCTCCGATCAGACTCAGCGCCATGCAGGTATGCACCGCCCAGTGAAGCTTCTGATCGTCCTTCGCCCCGTAATACTGGGAGATAATCACTCCCGCGCCGGTGGCGATTCCCATAAACATGCCGATGATCAGATTGATCAGGGAGTTGCTGGAACCAACTGCAGCCAGTGCCTCGCTGCCGATGAAGTTTCCAACCACGATGGAATCTACGGTATTATACAGCTGCTGAAAAAGATTGCCTACCAGAAGCGGCATGGAAAACGCCAAAAGCTGCTTCCAGATTACGCCTTCCGTCATGATCACCTGTTTTGTCTTCTGTTTCTGTCCCACCCCAACGACCTCCCCAAAGCCTTTCTGTCAAATTTTTTTCAATGAAAATAGTATACACCCAAACATACAATCTAACAAGTCCCAGAGCGTGTTTGAAAACTGCGCTGACATTCATCCGTATATTTTCTTCATTTCTGCAGATAATATTACCGATAAAACGATGAAGGAGGTATTGAATTATGTTAGTAAACGGAAAGAACGAATGTATCCATTGTACAATCAATAACTGCACTTACCATGCCAAGAACGAGGATTACTGTACTCTTGAAGCGATCAAGGTAGGTACTCACGAGTCCAATCCGACCATGAAGGAATGTACAGACTGCGAGTCTTTTGTAAACAAGGCTTAACTATCTGCGCATAAATGAAGAAAATACGCGAAGCCATTTCCCGGCTTCGCGTATTTTTTTAGATATAGGGGGTTGTGTAGGAAGGTACGCGGACTTTTGCGGAGGGTATCAAGGAAACGGAAGCGGGGACGGCAGGGAGGGAACCACTCAGGGATTCCGAGGGGGCTGTTCGCCCTTAGTCCCACCCCCTCGGAATCCCTGAACCTTTCCCTCCCTGCCGCCCGCTCTCCCTTTTCCTCTATCCCCTATGCAAAAGTCCGCGTATCTTTACCCACTAACCGCCCCCTTCAGTATTGCCTCCAATTTTTCGTCCGTCACATCGATATGATAGAAAAGCTGGTAGAAATTCTTCACTTCTTCCCGAATATCCGACGTATAGATCTCCGGATATACGAGACTGCCAAGCCACTCGATGCCGATCATACGGTTTACAGAGGGCGGGCTGCTCATAAAGCTGTATGGAGCAGTCGGTATTTTGAAGATTTTCCCGTTTTTCACAGCATCCAGCTCCTGCCACATGGGATCCGCGGTAAGCGTATCATAGAGTTTCTGGGAATCCACGATGATCAAATCCGGGTTCCAGAGCAGTACCTGTTCGAAGGACACTTCGCTTCCGCCTCCGCTGGATACCGCTTCCACATCGGCCGCATTGACCGCTCCGATCCGATCGATCACGTCGGCGTGGATGGAGCCTTTGGCATTGGTGTGAAGGCCGTCTTCACCAAGTCCAAAATACACGCTCTTTCTGTCTGCGTCAGCAATGGCCGCCGCATTCTGATCTGCCTTCCCGATCTCTGCCCGGCAGTAATCCGCCAGTTTCCCGGCCTGCTCCTTCTCGCCGGTGATATCTCCCAGCATCTCGTAGGCGTCTGCCATAGTGGGAAGCGTCGCTTCTACAAAGATAACCGGAATATTCAACTGCTCCTGAAGAGCATCCATGTCCTCTTTCACCGTCTTCTTCGCCTCTCCTATGTCAATGATGACATCCGGCGCTTCCGCAATCAGAGCTTCCATGTTAAGACTTGCGTTCTTTCCGTAGAACTGTCCGAATTTTGGCAGGCCCCAGTACTTTTCATCGATATACTGCTTCGCCTCATTGGAGAAATCAGCCGCCAGACCGGCCAGCTTATCCGGGCTCACCGTGTAGAGCACGATCTGGGCCAGGGGACCGGAGGGCGCGATCTTCGTGATTTCCGAAGGGATCTCCACTTCTCTCCCGGCTGAGTCCGTGATGATTCTCGTTCCTTCCGCCTGCGCAGCCTTATCTCCGGCCGCAGAATCTGCCTTATCCGTCTCCTGTGAAGCCGCCGTCGTGTCTGCTGTCGCCGCGGCAGTGGTCTCCACCGCAGTCTGCTGTGTCTCTCCGGCATTTCCGGATCCTTTGGCACATCCGCCAAGTCCCATCATCATGACTGCAGCGAGTGACAGGCCCAGCCATATGTTTTTTCTTTTCTTCATGATATTGCCTCCCTAGTTGTTAAATCTGATATCCTGCTCCACGGGTATACCGGACGCACTACCGCCTGGTGGCTGCCGTGGCGGATGTAGCGTTCTGTCTTTCCTATCCGTAATCAGTGTTCCGGCCAGCTCCTTTACGCCAAATTCAAACAGCGCCGGCGCCATCGGGACGCTGGGTCCCACCAGAATCACCCTGGCATTGCCGGACAGTTCCAAAAGTCTTGGAAGCGTCTTATTCACCAGAGTGAACCCTGTTATGTAAATGTAATCCATGTTCGGCAAAATGTATTCGCAGGCCGTATCCGGATAGTCGCCCTGCCGCGGTTCCCTCTCCAGAACAAAGAGTTCTCCTGCCTTTTCCAGATAGTGCTCCGCATAATGGAAATGGCCGATAGTGGCCACTTTTTTTCCCGAAAATGCGTCTCCCGGCGCCGCAAACGTATCACAGCTTTCCAGGATTTTTACGCCCTCATACGCGGCGATTCCATCCATCAGCACAGACTCCCGGTTATAATAGGCGTTGATGGCCGCCGCTCCGATTCCGGCCTCCAGAAAGTTCCAGGAGGAAATCAGGGACGCCGCCTGTCTCCAGGTCATGCCCCGTTCCCATTCCTCTTCCTCCAGGATGCGCGGCCGGCTCTCCAGCCTCTGGTTGGCGGCCGCCCCTGCCGCTCCTCCGGCTCTCACCATGGTACAGCTTGTTCCCACTATTATTTCATCCACCGGAACATCGTCCGGTATCGGCTCTATCAGCCGTTCATACAGTTCCCACATAATTATTCCCCCTTCACCCGATCGGGCATACACAGCTTTCTCCCCGTGTCTCCCGCATCAATCAAACGAACCGGTATGCCGTACATGGTCTCCAGAAGCGATTCTGTCAGCAC
Organism: Hungatella sp.; assembly: GCF_046966825.1. NCBI lineage: Bacteria > Bacillati > Bacillota > Clostridia > Lachnospirales > Lachnospiraceae > Hungatella > Hungatella sp. The sequence goes on from NZ_JBKVCZ010000144.1 coordinate 4,785, forward strand.
CTCCTCCGGCTTTCCAAATGCCTTTATCACCCCGTCTGAAAGCACTGCAGCCTGATCGGCATAGAGAAATGCCTGATCCGGGCTGTGGGTAGACTGTACGATTAAATATCCCTCCCCGGCAAGCCGCTTTAACTCCTCCATAACTCTGGCCTGATTGCCGTAGTCCAGGTTTGCACACGGCTCATCCATAATAAGAATTCCAGCCTGCTGTGCGATCGCCCTGGCTATCAGCACCAGCTGCTGTTCCCCTCCGCTTAAATGCGCGTATGAGCGCTCCGCCATCGCCTCGATCCTCATGGTCTTAAGCGCATCAAATGCCGCCTCCCGCTGTTCCCTGCCAGGGCTCTTTAATCCCTGAATCGACGATGTGGTTCCCATCATCACCATGTCCAAAACCGAAAAGGCAAACGCCTGATCGTGATTCTGTGGGATATAGGCAATCTTTCTGGCCAGTTCTTTCTCTTTAAGCGTTCGGAGGTCCACCCCGTCGGCCATGATTTTCCCGTGGTACCCCTTTAAGAGGCCCAAAATGCACCGGAACAGCGTGCTCTTGCCGGCGCCGTTTTTCCCCAGCATACAGACGAGATTTCCCATTTCCACGGAAAAATCCACGCCCTTCAGGACGGGAAAGCACCGGTAGCCGAAGGTCAGGTTTTCTACGATCAGCCCCATATTCTACCACCTCTCAAAGTTTATTTCCTTCCCTCAGGATCAGCCAGAGGAAAAACGGCGCTCCCACAAATGCGGTGAGAATTCCGATGGGTATCTCGCTGGTCGCCAGAAGCCTGGCGAAATTATCGACCACCAGCAAAAAGCTCGCACCCAAAAGCAAAGAAGCTGGAAGCATCTTCGATAGTCGCTTCCCACCAGCATCCGGGCAAAAGTGAGGCCACCAGCCCCACCCAGCCGATCAGACCGCTGACCGACACGGCCGCCGATGTGATGAGCGTCGCACAGAGCACCACGGCAAGCCGGACCGCACTGGTGTTGACGCCAATACAGCGTGCTTCTTCCTCACCCAGCGTCAGCACATTGATCTTCCAGCGCAGCAGGTAGATGGGGATGATCCCGCCGATGATCCACGGAGCCGCAAAGGCTAAATCCTTCGGCCGGATCGAGGCCAGGCTTCCCATGAGCCAGTATGTGATCACCGGCAGCGTATTGTTGGGGTCCGCCACAAGCTTTAAGAATGACACAGCCGCCGTAAACAGGGAGCTGATCATCATTCCGGCCAGCACCAGGCCCAGCGTCTGGTTGTATTTCACGCGGCTGCTGATCAGGCAGACTGCCCCCACAGCCGACAGCCCGAGAACAAACGCCAGAAACGATACTCCCTGGTAGGAGAATGAGAGGAACAGCCCCAGGGCGGCGCCAAATCCGGCGCCTGACGACGCTCCCAGCACATCCGGCGAGACCATGGGATTCTTAAATATTCCCTGATAGGCCGCCCCCGCCGCCGACAGTCCGGCACCGATCAGCGCCGCTATTAACACCCGTGGAAGGCGGACGTTGAAAAGAACCGTCTCTACCTGTGAAGGCCAGTCCGGTGTAACCGGAATGACTCTCGATGCCAGCACCCGAATCAGCGTCCACGGTTCAATTGGATATCTCCCAAGCATGAAGGAACCGAAAAAGCAAACGGCAAACAGGACCACCATTGCGGTAAGCCGCCCTCGCACCCGATGTTTATCTGCCATCACTTTTCACTCCCTTTCTCTGTTGTTCCGGAAAGCCGCAGGTCTATGATCCGCCTGATTTCCATTTTCCGCTTCGCCACCGTCAGCGCCAGAATCGCAGCCGAAGCGCTGCTCCATCTGTGCTTCCAGCCACTCCCTGTCCGGAGTTGCATTGGCAGGAAGCGGAATTCTCGTACCCAAAGAGGCCAGATTTCCGAATGCTTCAGCACTGACACAGAAGGCCTGACTCCCGAGCAGCCGTTCCAGCCGCCCATGAACGGCTTTACCTTCAGTTCCACGCCGCCGATCTCATCGATATAGCAGAAACGGTACTGTTCCGGATGTTCCAGCAGACGGTTCAGTATCTCCGCTCCCAGCGTCTCAAATACTTCCGGATATTTTCTCCATCCCTCCGGTGTTCGCTCAATGAAAATGCCCTCTATGCCCGGCTCATAGACCCTCGTCACGGGAGGTATTTTTTTCATGTTCTCCACCGGCAGGAGGCGAAATCCCGCAGTCTCACCGTCTCCGTCTGTCAGGCGCTGGGTCAAAAATCCCCCCGCGCCCTTCCAGTAAGGCTCCAGACAGGACAGGAGACACGTCGTCTTCCCGGCCCCGGACCGGCCCTTTAAAAAGAGATGGCGATCTGTCATTTCGTCCGGCCCTCTCTCCTGGCTCTGACCATAATCAGTTCGCCCGCCACGCTGATGGCGATTTCCGCGGGAGTCTCCGCCAGAATCGCCAGTCCGATCGGGCTGTAGAACCGCTCGATATCCTGGTCGGTGAAGCCCTCCGCCTTCAGTTTTCCGGCAAGTGTCATCAGTTTCTGGCGGCTTCCCATCACTCCGATATAGTGGGCCGGCGTCTTAAGAACCTGTTTCTGAACGTCGTAGTCACACTGATGGCCTCTCGTCATGATCACAACGTAATCCTGCTCACGGATTGTCACCTTATCAAAGACACTTGTAAAATCACCGACTATGGTATTCACTGCATCCGGAAACAGTCTGCTGTTGGCAAATTCAGGGCGGTCATCATAAACCACACATTTGAATCCCACGTGGGCAATCACCGGAACCAGCTCCTGCGCCACATGGCCGCCGCCGAACACGTATACCGTACCGGCTCTCTGAAGCGGTTCACTGTAATATTTTCTGCCGCTTACGGAGGTCTGCACCGCCTTTGCCTGTGTCAGCGGTTCTATATCGCCTTCCACGGTGATTCCGGCAAATCCGCGGCTTTCCGAATAGATCCCCACGGCCCAGGCCGTCTCATCCGTAATATCGGTGATGATCCAGCTGTCCTCATCCCGCTCACATGCCTGGACGCCTTCCTCACAGATGGCAAGAAAATCCTTATTGTCCGGGCTTACATACTGGAAATAGACCACTACGTCTCCGCCGCAGATCATTCCTAAATCCGCCACCTGGCCTTTTACCAGTTTAAAGCCCTTGCTGAAGGAGCTTTTACTCTCCAGCACATCGAGAGCCATGCGTCCCGCCTGATATTCTACCGCGCCGCCGCCAATGGTTCCCATGGTTGTCCCGTCTTTTCTGACGATCATCCTGGCTCCCGCGCCCCTCGGCGTGGAACCGGAACCGGCGATCACCGTCACCAGTACCAGGTCGTCTCCCTGCTCCAGAATCTGCTTCATCTCTTCGAATAACTGTTTCATCCCCATTACCTCTCATCTCCAAAATATTTTTCAAACAATCGTGAAGCATGACTGTTCATCTCCTGCTCCATCTGCAAAAAACGGTTTAAAAAGTCCTTCGTCTTCGGAGTCAGCTGTGAAAAGCCGCCCTCCGCCCCGCCCGACTGGGTGATTAATAGCGGATAGCCAAGCTCCCGCTCCGCGGTCTTCATAATCTTCCATCCCTTACTGTAGGACATGTGCATCTGTTTGCACGCCGTCTGCATGGACCCGGTATGGTCGATCAGCGACAGAAACTGGGCGATTCCCGGTCCAAAAAAGACTTCGTCGCATTCCAGGTAGAGTGACATACGGCTGTGAAGCGGCAGCTTGCCATGATTTCCGCTCATGGCCATGGCACAGTCTTCATCCGTCTCCACAGCCTGAATGATCCCTCTGTCATCCACCGGAATCTCCTCCAGCACCGCATCCGCTTCCGGCTCCCGCAAAAAACTGCGCAGCCCGTACTCTCCCTGATAGTTCAGGATCTTCGGGATCCAGTCCGCTGCTATCATCACCGGATGACCTCTTCTGCCCTCATATACGGGACAGCACAGTGGCGCTTCACTTTCCATAATCTTTTCGATGGTCTCCGACAGCAGCAGCGGAACCTTTGTCGGCATGACCAACACCCGGTCACACAGGTCCTCGATGTAGTTTAATCCCATACAGATACTGTCGAACAGCTGAGTCGTCGCATACTCTCCATTCCTTAAGCATACCACGCGCATCTTGGAAATATGCTTTTCCAGTTCCTCTCCCCTGTCTCCCGTAATCACCACCACCGGCTCCACGCCGGCTCTCTGAAGCGTTATGATAATCCGCTTCACCGCAGTCGTGTCCCCGACCGGCAGCATGGGCTGGAAGCTGGTAGTCGAGCTTTTGTGGCCCGCAGCAAGTATAACTGCTCCTGTGGTCATTGATTTCCTCCTCTCTCAAGCGTTATTTTTATAAAAACATTACGATAGGTAAAGTGTAGCATATTATGCGGGGATTGTAAAGGGAATACATGGAAATAATGAGAGGGCGTACGCCCCAGTGATGGAGGAGAGGCGGAGGGAGATGGAGAAGGGGATTCACGCTAAAAACGGTTATTCTGATTAAAATATCAGTTCATAGTCTATATAGTCACCTGCAAATGGTGTATCTTTATTTTCTCTTACTAATGTTTTCTTAAATCCCACACTTTCATAATTTTTTTGAGCGGGTATTAGTATACCATTCGTTGTTACAACAGCTTTTTGGGTCCCGCCCTTTTTAATTCTTGCAATTGCTTCCCGCAATTGCTCTTTCCCATAACCGCAGCCTTTATATTCACTTAAAATGCAGTTATGACCTATGATCACATAGTCCGGATTATTCCTCGGATCCCATGAAATGTGACCGATTGCATTCCCATTCAAGACAGTTATGAATCCACATTTGTCTGCAATATCTAAATTAGAATAAAAAAAGCAGTCATACTCTTTCCACATTTCTTCCCAATATTTTTTAAAACTATCATGGAAAGAATATGCACTCCTTAGTTGACTGTATAATGTTCCTTTTGGAAAATCACTGATTTTCTTATACTCTATCATAAATAATACTCTCTTTTCGTATCCTGCAAAACACTACTTTTTCTCTACTGGTATTCAGATTTCACGGAAGCAATCCGGACTGCTGTCCCACCGCCTCCCTTTCACATAAATCTCTAGCGGCGGCCAGTACCCAGCCCCATATTTTCCGGATGGTTTGGTTCCCACGCCCCACCTCTCCCCAAAACACCCGGAAGACATGGGGCGTACCTCCTATTCTATAAGCCCAGCAGCGAACACGCCAACTGGAAATAAATAATCAAGCTCACCGCATCCACAATCGTTGTAATCAGCGGAGCCGCCATGATAGCCGGATCCATATGGAACACTTTTGCCGCAATCGGGAGCACGCATCCGATGGTTTTGGCAATAACGACGGTTACCATCAGGCTCAGTACCACGGTCAGGCACAGCATTTCTTTGCCCGGATAAAGAATTACGAGGCGGACGTAATTGACAAAGCCCAGAATGGCTCCGACGATAATTCCCACACGCAGCTCTTTCCAGAGCACTTTAAATAAGTCGCCCGGCTCAATCTCACCTACTGCCATACCACGGATAATCATGGTACTGCTCTGGCTTCCTGCGTTGCCGCCGGTGTCGGTCAGCATGGGAATAAAGGTTACCAGAAGCGGGATCACCGCGAAAGCGGCCTCGTACTTTGCCAGGATTCCGCCGGTTATCATACTGCTGATCATCAGAATCAACAGCCAGGCAATCCTGTTTTTGGCCAGCTGGAAGACTCCTGTCTTTAAATACGGCTTTTCACTGGGAAGCATGGCCGCCATCTTTTCGAAGTCCTCGGTTGCCTCCTGTTCCATGACATCGACCACGTCATCCACCGTCACAATACCGACAAGGCGTTCTTCATGATCTACCACCGGAAGGCTCAAAAGGTCGTATTTCTGGAAGCTGTCCGCCACTTCTTCCTGATCTTCGGTGGTAAAAGCCTTAATAACATGGGTATCCATGATATTTCCGATTATTTCCTCGTAGGGATTCATCAGTAAGTCCTTTACCGTGACAACACCTTCCAGCCTCCGTTTCGCATCCATGACATAGCAGGTGTAAATAGTCTCTTTATCCACCCCGTTTTTCCGGATATAGGCAAACGCCTGCTCCACGGTCATGGACTGCTTAAGCCCTACATACTCTGCCGTCATGATGCTGCCGGCGCTGTTTTCCGGATAGTTTAAAAACTGGTTGATCAGTTTTCTCGTGTCGGGCCTGGCATTTTTAAGCACACGTTTTACCACATTGGCCGGAAGCTCCTCCAGCATATCAACCGCATCGTCCACGAACAGATCATCCACAATGGTCCCCAGTTCATAGTCCGTGATGCTGTTGATAATATGCTCCTGCTTATCCACCTCCAGGCACGCAAATACGTCCGAGGCCAGCTCCTTGGGCAGCATCCGGAAGACTACCACCGTCTTCTCTGAATCCAGTTCTTCGATAAAGGTGGCGATATCCACCTCGTTCATCTCTGTCAATATGTCTTTTAATTTACGGAACTGACGGGTAAGCAGCAGGTCCATCAGTTCTTCCATGTTAAAATTCTCCTGCATTTTTCTTCTCCTTCCATACGAACCTTATTTTTCAAGTGCGGTTTACCGTGGAAGCAGCACGCAAAAATAGCCATCCCTGATGGATATACCCCCAGGAAATGGCTATCATAAGCGCAAAAGACTATTCTTTAACGGCAGTGAAGACAGAGCAGTTCCGAAGTCATCGACTCTGCCCACACTACCACTCGCTTATGATAATTGTCTGCTTCCATCTTCTGACTTCGACCTTCCACTCTGCTTCACTTCCCTTCATCATTTATTTTAACTCATTTCTTGATTCAATCCACTCTCGATAATTTCACAGAGTGCGACTACATCTTATAGATGCGCAGCTTGACTTCATGTCAGTGGAGGATACCTATTTTTCTCCGCCTGCCACTGCCGTTAAGCTTGTTTTTGACGTTTCCTCCCTTCGCCTATAGAGGCGGGGGGAATCCTCGCTTGTTTTATTAAATCCTCATCTAGCATAACAGCTATCCGAATAAAAAGCAACCCCAAAATACAACCTACTGTTTAGTGAACGCGGACCAGAATTCTTCCATATATCTGGATGCAGTTGAAGAATCCAATTCCAGCTTCTCGATCAGTTTTTTACGGGTACTGTCATAGGTAAGTCCTACTTCCTGGCATGCGGAAATCAGAGCGCCCGCGCCCTTTTCGATTCCTTTTTTAATTCCTTTTTCCATACCCATTTCCATTCCTTTTTCAATTCCTTTTTCCATTCCTTTTTCAATTCCATCGTTTACCAGCATTTGTCCCAATGGTGTCATGAACAGCGCCTCCTTTACCTGATTTAAATCGTCTTTTGACAGAAACTTGTTAGCAAGGGTATAAAGGACTGCCTGCATCCTTACCATGTCTGACTCTGATATCGTGCCGGATTCTGTGATCAGGCGGTTCGCCAATATAATCCGCTCTTTCTGATCTGTGTTCCCGGACATCAGAGTAGCGAGCAGCAACGGGACAAGATCGGCCCGCTTCGGTTTTACTCCCTGCTTCTGCTTTTCGAACAGCCTGGCAAACAGTTCATCTGAGTCTCTGTCCTTTAAACGGACCGGTATGATCCGGTATGTATTATACCCTGTGTTTAACTCAAATCGAATCTCCTTTACCGTCGATGAGCAGATCACATACGTCGTGATATCGACACTACGGATAAATGCAGTGACCGCTTCATAGCTGCGGAAGCGCCGCAGATCCTCCTCCCTGATTCCATCGCTCTCAAACTCCAGATGAATCCAGCTCCGGTCAGGCTTGATGAAATTAAAATCTTCATATAAATGCTTTGCCTCCAGGTGGACAAACTCTGTCGGCCCTATGGTTACCGGCTCCGCCGTAATTCCCAGGTATGACAGTAATTCATCCTTGAAAAACTGCATGGCACTCTTTAATACCAGGTCTTCCGCCGGGAAATTGGCCGGTATCTCCGTTTTGCCGTATGCATCGTTCTCATTGCTCATATAGCCTCCGTTTCCAGCTATATAAGAACCTATCTCCATTATAATGTTTATTCGTAAAACAGACAATAGCCCTGCTTATTTTTTCAGTATTACTTACATGTGTTTTTTGTAAAATGGGAATTCTTAAGTCCGACCGGACAGAGAATGCCTGATGAAATTGGCAGAAAGGAATACGGAAGAAACCGGATTCCGGTGGCGATAGCTTCTTATAAAGGCTGTCATCCGTTTATGACAGCAGTATAACACAGGATTATTTATCCAGGCAAGCGCTTTTTTCTCCTGTGGCGGAGAGACTAATACTGTTCCCCTGGCCTGTCCCGTGCGCCGTCATGATGGCAATCTGTCCGATGCGCTCTGCACTCCGGCTGTTCCATCTGTTTACATAGGAAACCGGTTTGTAAGTGAAGAAAACAAAAAAACTACGTTAAAAAGAAAAGTTATTCAAAATTCCTTTTTAACGTAGCGATTGTTTTCCTTCCTTACTGACCGCCCGGTCCGACTGCTTCGAATCCGCCTGGCGCCGCACCCGGCTGCACTCCAGGGGCCTGGCCGGAGGTGACCTCCTCCGTGCTGGAGGGGGCCTCGCCGGGTCTCGCCTCATGGGTGATTCCCGGCCCAATCTCCTGGGACGGCGGTATGCTCTGTTCCTCATAAGGAAGTGCTTCCGCCCTGCCTGCCGCCTCATCAAACTGCTGCTTCAAAGCATCATACTGCTCCGTTCCGGTCAGCAGGTCCAGCATCGACTGTCCCTGGCTGATCATCTCCTGTGTCGCCTCATCCCGGTAAGTCAGGCCATTTAATTCACCGATCAGTGCCGTAAGCCCTGCGGCCGCCTGTTCCTGGCCCTGTGCCGCGGCGTCTCTGGATGCCTGCTCGGCAGCAGCCCTGGAGTTTTCTTCCTTCATCCTCTGTTCCTCATCCCACTTCTTGGAGTTGGACCTCGCATTCTGCTCTGCCACAGAAGAAAAAAGATCCTGTTTCCCGGTCTCCTGGCTGGTTTTCTCGCCTCTGGAGTCCACATTGTAGTAGGCCACCGTTGACGGCATAACCCAGTCCTCAGCCGGAAGGCCCTCATTGCACTGCTTCATAAAATCATACCAGATCTTACCGGCATACGTCTTGCCGTATACTCCCGGCATGGCTTTCGGTGTATCGTAACCGACCCAGACAGCGGTGGTATAGTATTTGGTATAGCCACAGAACCAGGTGTCCTTACTGCTGTTGGTCGTTCCCGTCTTCCCCGCTGCCGGTATCGAGAGTCCCAGACCGTATCCTGTACCGTATGGCTGGTTTAAAGTACCTTTTAAGACATCAGTGACCATATATGCCGTGTCCTCAGTGAAAATACGTTCCTCCGGCTGGTTTTCCTGATAGAGGTCGCCCTCGTACTGACTGTCAATGCCGGTGATACACGTATTGTTGCTGTACATGCCGCCATTGGCCAGAACGGAGTACCCCCTTGCCATGTCCACGACACGTGCGCCTTCGGTAAATCCACCGATACTCATGCTGGTATTCCAGTTATCCAGATAGCTGAGTCCCACAAAATGCATCTTATCGAGATAGCTCGTTCCGTAATCCACACCGATATCCGCCAGCACCTGCCAGGCGACCGTGTTTAAACTCCGGTTAAGAGCCTCCCTAACGGAGACTTCACCGTAATATTTATTACCGCTGTTCTTCGGCCCCTTGTCAAATAAATGGTCGTTTACGATTCTCGACGGGTAGTAATACCCGGTTTCAAAAGCAGGCGCGTAGTCAATCAGCGGCTTGATCGTCGATCCGGGCTGACGTCTGCTTAAAAATCCTCTGTTATACTCATCATCGGTTCCCCGTCCGCCGGAAATCGCCACCACGTAGCCGGTCCGGTTATCGATGCAGACAGCGGCTCCCTGAAGCGCGTATTTCCCATTTTCCGAGACGTCGGTGAACTTCGCCAGCGTCTCATCGATACCTGCCTGAAGCTGCGTCTGAAGCGTGCTGTCCAGGCTTGTATGAATCTCAAACCCGCCGTTGCGGATCAAATCGCTCTTCTCCTGGTATGCTTCCTGATAGCGCTCCTTATAATCGTTGTAAGCGGTCTCATCGGCAAAGGTGTATTCGAACTCGAAGCCGTCGTTCTTCATCAGTTCCTGAGCCGCACAGTGGACCGCATAGCTGGACTGGTAAGTCTCCTTCGTCCCTTCCTCGGTTACCTTGGCTACCGTAAGCGGCTGTGCCTTCGCTTCCTCGCACTCTGCCTCCGTGAGCATGCCATTTTTCTGCATGTTGTCAATAATTTTATTTCTCTTTTCCAGGGCTGCCTCCGGGTGGGCCACCGGATTATAGCGTGACGGATTGTTGCTGATTCCTGCAAGGGTGGCCGCTTCCCAAACGGTTAAATCCTTTGCCTCTTTGTTAAAATAATAGAGGCTGGCCTTGGCCACTCCGTAACAGCGGTTTGCATAGAAATTAGTATTACAGTAAAATTCCAGGATATCGGCTTTGGAATACTTTTCCTCCATCTGAGGCGCCGCAAATATCTCCGTAATCTTTCTGATAAATGATTTTTCCTGCGTTAAATACGTATTCTTAATGACCTGCTGCGTGATGGTGCTGCCGCCCTGGGTAATCTCTCCCTTATTCTTAACCAGAGCCACACCCGCTCTCGCAAGGCCGATAAAATCCACACCGTGATGCTTATAAAAACGCTTGTCCTCCTGGGCAATATACGCATTCTGCAGATTCTCGCTGATTTCTGTAATCGGTACATACTCATAATGTCCTGTGTTGATAATTCCGATCACCTGTCCCGCTGAATCGTAGATCCTGGTATCCGATGGCTGCGAAAAATCTTCTCTCTTCGATTGTGCCACAATCTGATCCGCCCGTTCTTTACAGGCCGAAATCTCATCCCCGAACTTCAGATATACGATACCGCCAGCTCCCAGCCCCAGAATCATCAGAATTAAAAAAATTGAGAATATCACTTTAATAGGCTTAAAAAAAACGGCCCATGCACTTTTTCTTTTTCTGCGTTTCTTCTTCATGAAATACCTCCTGTCGCCACGTGGAAACAGTATACCACGGAAAAAAGCTTCCGTCAAAGATTCTCGATTTGGATAAAAAATTTTATAATTTTCCTGTGTAAAGCAAAAATGAAAATGTCCTGAA
>NZ_JBKVCZ010000145.1:0-15772 GCF_046966825.1 Hungatella sp.
GGAGCCGCACTCAAACGGTGTCAGAATCTGAGTCGTCATCCCGGCACACCGGAATATCTCAGAAACATAGATACAATTCATAACCGTGGCCAGCATTCCGATCTGATCAGCCTTGGTGCGGTCGATTGCATTGCTCGTCCTTCCCCTCCAGAAGTTGCCTCCGCCGATGACGATGCCTACCTCGACACCAGCATCCACGGATATCTTAACCTGCCGCGCTACTTCCTTCACAGTCGCTTCATCAAAGCCTGTTTTATTCGGTCCGGCAAGGGCTTCACCGCTTAATTTCAGTAATACACGTCTTGGGTTCATAGCTATCATTCTCCTGTTATTTAAGCGTTTTCCGCTTTGGTATTGTCATGAATGATTATAGCATATTTCCTTTTGGTTGGAAAGAGAAAGTTTTTAGGGATGGATCCGATTCGACATGAAACAAAAATCCCCGGAAGAAGCGAAATGCCTCTTACGGGGATTTACATGTTTACTTAATAGACAATTAGTCCATGGTTGCGTACATGAAGTACCAGTAACCATATGGAGAATGCCATGTGCCCTTTAACTTTGGATCCTGTAAATAGAAGTCATTGTAGTAAGCAACCGGTGCCATAGCAGCATCTGCTAAGATCATATTCTCAGCATCGTGCAGCTTCTGATAGTGTTCTGCTACGTCTGCTGTGGAATTTGCTTCGTCTAACATCTTATCCACTTCTGGATTGTTGTACTTACCATCATTATTACCGCTGGTGGATTTCATTAAGTTAAGCATGTTGGACGGATCATCATAGTCATATACCCAGCCGTTACGTGCCATCTGGAAATCTCCTGCACGACGGGTTGGTGTAAAGGTAGACCACTCAACAACCTTGATATCCATGTTAATGCCAAGTTCTTCTTTCCAACAGCTCTGTAAATACTCAGCCAGTGGTTTGTGATAACCGGCATCGTTGGTCATGTATTCAACAGTTGGGAATCCTGCGCCATCCGGATAACCGGCATTTGCAAGTAATTCTTTTGCTTTTGCAACGTCTGCATCATGGTTTGCAACATCAAAGAAGTCTCCGCCATTATTCTTACGTGTTGTCTCTTCGAAGGAGGAACCATCTTCTGCATCAGAAAGACCAGGTCCTACAAAGTTGGTTGCAGGTGAATAAGTTCCCTGCATAACAGTGTTGGCTACATAATCACGGTCGATTGCAAGACTGAGTGCCATACGTACATCAGGATTATCAAATGGAGCCTTCTCTGTCTGGAAGCTTAAGTAGTATGTACCCATGATCGGATCTACATGGAAATCTTCTTTGCCTTTTAAGCTTGGGATCTCTTCTGTAGGGACAGCCTTGATCATCTGTACTTCGCCTGTCTGGTATGCGCTGTAGGAGGCATTGGAGTCTTCCATCAGGACAAACTTTAAGGTATTCAGAGTAACAGCATCTGCATTCCAGTAGTTTTCATTCTTAGCAAAAATAATATGAGAACCTGGAACCCACTCAATCATCTTTAACGGACCATTACAGATATAAGTATCTGGTGTTAAGGTCCACTGGTCGCCATTCGCATCAACGGTAGCTTTCTGAATCGGAACCATGGAAGCATGTGTAATAAGCTTAGAGAAGTATACACATGGTACAGATAATTCAACTACAAATGTATCATCATCTGGTGCGGATACTCCAAGAGCCTCTAAGTTGCCTCCTGCTGCTTCTTCATATCCCTTTACGTAGCCAAGCATATCGCCTGCATATGGAGCTGCTGTATTCGGATCAGCAAGTCTCTGCCATGCATATACGAAATCGTTCGCTGTTAAAGGTGATCCATCGCTCCACTTTAAGCCTTTGCGAAGGTGGAAGGTGTAGGTAAGGCCGTCATCAGATACTTCATAAGACTCAGCCTGTCCAGGTACAATCTTGTTGTCTTTGTCCACGATCATCAGTGTCTCAAATGCATGGATAATCATGTTTGCGCCGTCAACCGCACTATTAAGTGCCGGGTCAACAGTCTCAGGGTCAGGACCAACCTGTACAGCAAGGTCAAGGGCACTTCCCCCTTCTTCAGCCGGTGCAGCAGTCTCGCCCTCTGCGGCAGCAGCTGTTGTTGTGGTATCGGCAGCTTTTGTTGTTGGAGCATCAGCGGTCTTGTTGCCGCCGCAGGCAGTAAGAATCATGCCGGATGCCATAACAGCAGCCAATACAAGTGCTGTTTTTTTCATATCAATTCCTCCTCTAAAGAATTTATTCAAATTAGCACAGCAGTACTTTACCTGACTACTGTGCTGATTTGTCTTTTAGCATACCACAAATCTCCAGGAATAGCAACTTAGAAATTAATTTACTTTGTCTAAGTGGTGGCATGCCGCGTAATGACCAGTGGACACTTCCTTCCACTGCGGCTCTTCCGCTGCACAGAGCTCGTCTGCATATGGACAACGGGTACGGAAACGGCAGCCGCTTGGCGGATTAACCGGGCTCGGCACGTCGCCTTCCAGAACAATTCTCTTAGATTTTCTGCTGGTCTCCGGATCAGCGATCGGAATCGCCGAGATCAGGCTCTTAGTATACGGATGTACACTGTGGAACGTCAGCTCATAGCTGTCTGCCAGCTCCACCAGCTTGCCCAGATACATAACTCCGATTCGGTTTGATATATGTTTTACAATGGATAAATCATGTGCAATGAAAAGATAGGTCAGTCCCAGTTCTTCCTGAAGCTGCTCGAACATGTTGACAACCTGGGCCTGGATGGATACATCCAGTGCGGATACAGGCTCATCACACACAATGAACTCCGGATTTACCGCCAGGGCGCGCGCAATGCCGACACGCTGACGCTGTCCGCCTGAGAACTCGTGAGGATAACGGTTCGCATGCTCGGAGTTTAAGCCAACGGTGGAAAGCACGGATAAGATTCTCTCGTGACGGTCCTTTTTGTTGGCAGCCAGACGATGGATGTCGATGGCCTCGCCGACGATATCCTCGACCGTCATACGCGGGTCAAGGCTCGCGTACGGATCCTGGAATACGATCTGCATCTTACGGCGGTAAGGAAGCATATTCACATGCGTGATATCCTTGCCGTCATAGAGAATCGTTCCATCCGTCGGTTCATATAATCGAAGCAGGGTACGGCCGGTTGTCGTCTTTCCACAGCCGGACTCGCCTACCAGGCCGAGCGTCTCTCCCCTTCGGATACCGAAGGAAACGTTATCGACCGCTTTTACAACCTTCTTTTCAAAAAGCTTACTTCCTGCAACCGGGAAATACTGCTGTAAGTGTTTTACTTCTACCAGATACTTGTCTTCCATCATGCATCCCCCTTCTGTGTCCTGGAATCCTGCTGTTTGTCAAACTCTCGCTTCTGCATCAGCCAGCATGCACTGTAATGGATATCGGATAAATCTGTATACGGCGGCATCTCTCTTAAACAGATCTTCATACAGGCGCGGCACCGCGGCGCAAACGGACATCCCGCAGGCGGATTCAGCATATCGACAGGGCTTCCCTCGATAGGTACCAGCTTATTATGCTCTTTTTCCGTCAGCTTCGGAATACTCCGGATCAGTCCCTTTGTGTACTCGTGGGACGGACGGTAGAAGATATCATCTGTCGTGCCGTATTCTACAACCTTGCCTGCATACATAACGGCGATTCTGTCACACATGTTGGCAACAACGCCCAAGTCATGGGTGATCATGATAATCGCCATGCCCAGTTTTTCCTTTAAGTCCATCATAAGCTCGAGAATCTGGGCCTGAATGGTAACATCCAGAGCCGTGGTCGGCTCATCTGCGATCAAAAGCTTCGGTTCGCAGGCAAGAGCGATGGCGATCATCACACGCTGGCGCATACCGCCGGACAGCTCGTGAGGATACTGTTTCAGACGCTTCTCCGGCTCGTTGATTCCAACGAGAGTCAGAAGTTCCTTCGCTCTCTCATTCGCCTGCTGTTTATTCTTATCCGTATGAAGCATAATTACCTCACGGATCTGGTTTCCGATGGAATAAACCGGATTCAGGCTGGTCATCGGGTCCTGGAAAATAATGGAGATCTCATTTCCACGCACTTTCCTCAGTTCCTTTTCTGACATCTTTTCAATCTCATGACCGTTGAATTCCAGGGAACCGCCGATCAGACGGCCCGGATATGCGGTAATTCCCATTAAACTGTATGCGGTTACGGATTTACCAGAACCGGATTCGCCGACAATTCCCAGCACTTCGCCTTCTTTTAAATGAAGAGACACATCATTTAATGCCTTTACTTCACCCGCAGGAGTAAAGAAAGAAAGGCGTTCATTTTTGATATTTACCAAATACTCGCTCATCGTATCTCTCCTCCCTTAGTCCTTGAGTTTCGGGTCAAACGCGTCACGCAGACCGTCTCCCAGTAAGTTAAAGCTTAAAATGATGATGGAAATCGCAAGCGCAGGTGCAAACAGACGGTGCGGATAAGACTGCAGACCATTTAACGCAGCACTGGCAAGGCTTCCCAGAGAAGGCATCGGCGCAGCAACGCCAAGACCTAAGAAGCTTAAGAAACTTTCCGTAAAGATCGAGGACGGAATCTGCAGCGTTGTGGTTACAATCAGAGTACCGATACAGTTTGTCAGTAAGTGCTTCCTAATGATACGGCCATTGGAAGCCCCCAGTGCCCTGGCTGCGGTCACGTATTCCTGCTCCTTCAGAATGAGGATCTGGCTTCGAACGATTCGGGCCATACCAACCCAGTAAAGAAGGGCGAACACGACGAAAATACTGATCAGGTTGACACCGATTACCTGAATCCATTCAAATCCGGGTTTTTGAGCCAACGCCTTTAGGGGCTGGTCAAATGCAACCGATAAGAGAACGATGATCAGAATATCGGGGACCGTATAGATCATATCGACGATACGCATCATAATCATATCGACCCAGCCGCCGAAGAAGCCCGCGACGGAACCGTAAAGGGAACCAATCAACAGGATGATAGCGGAGGCCACAAGTCCTACGGTAAGGGAGACACGGCTGCCCATCATGACACGGACTGCATAGTCACGTCCCAGGTTATCCGTTCCCAGCACATGCGGGAATACGCTCTCTCCCGCCGCCTTCGCCTCCAGTTCCTTTTCTGAATACTGCATGGGTGCCAGATTCTCGCTTCCACGAATCTGCTGCTCATAGCTGTATGGGTAGAACTGTGGTACCAGGAATGAAAAAATGAATACAAAAACAATAACTACCAGGCTTACCATGGCAATCTTATTCTTTTTTAAACGACGTATTCCATCCTGCCAGAAGCCAACGCTCTTGCGGAGGACGGTAAGACTCTCTTTTTCCTCGTCACTTGCCGGGAGAAAGTCGTCTACGTTAAGCTGTAATGATAATTTATTATTCGACATCTTCTTTCTCCTTTCTATTTAAGATTAATACGTGGATCGATGAATTTGTAGGCAACGTCTACGATCACATTCATAACAACCATCAATGAGGCAAGGAATATGGTAGTTCCCATGATCAGCGGATAGTCACGTCCTGTGATGGAACCGATAAACTCGGAGCCAAGGCCCGGAATTGTGAAAATTTTCTCGACAATGAAGCTTCCCGTTACCGTATAGGCAAGAAGCGGTCCCAAATACGTAACAACCGGAAGAATCGCGTTACGAAGCGCATGTTTGAAAATACTGATTATCTGAGAAAGTCCCTTTGCGCGTGCTGTTCTCATGTAGTCCTGGCCCATAACATCCAGCATGGAAGAACGCATCAGACGTGCGATATAGGACGACGGATACAGTGCCAGCGCAATAACCGGCATGATGTAGTTTTTCCACGATGCCAGTCCGTACGTAGGCAGCAGCCCCAGCTTCAGACTCAGGACATACATCAGGATCGTACAGATTACGAAACTGGGAATCGCAATTCCGCACGTACTGAATACGATTATGATGTCATCCACCACCGTCCCTCGTTTAAAGGCGGCAATACTCCCCAGTGGAACGCCCACCAGGACTGCCGTTAAGATTGCGATGCCGCCGACTCTTGCGGACACCGGGAACTTCGATGCGATGATCATATTCACGGTACGGCCGCGCTGTTTTACGCTTAAACCGAGATTTCCGTGAAGAAGATCTTTCATATATGTAACATACTGCTCACTTAGAGGCTTATCAAGACCGTATTTCTCATTCAATGCGGCCTGTGCCTGCGGACTTATGGCCTTCTCTGACATGAAAGGGCCGCCGGGTACCATGTTCATAACGAAGAATGTAACAGATGCAACCGCAAATATTGTTACAATCGCCATGATGATACGTTTAAAAATATATTTAGCCATTGTGTCAACTCCTTTGGTATAAGGTTTCCTTCGCGCAGCCCGGACGGAAGCCTTCCAGGCTTCCATCCCTGCGTTCTGCGAAATATCAATAGTCTCTCCTGCTCTGAACCCGGAAAAGGGCGAAGTGTCCGTCCAATTTGGAAACATCTGTCAACGCTAAACGGACACTGTCTCTATAGAAAAATCCCATGGATGCCCATGGGATTCCCCCCTGAATCCTCTTTCCTTGGAAAGTCCTCCTCACATACGTTCGGCGGAATATATTACTGCATCTGTTTTGCAACTTCAGCAGCAAAATCTTCTTCTTTTTTCTCAAGACCTTCGCCGGTTTCAAAACGAACGAATTTCTTCAGTTCGATCTTTCCGCCAACTTCTTTGGAAACCTGCTCTAAGTATTTAGCAACAGTTAAATCGCCATCCTTCACGTAAGCCTGGTCTAACAGACAGAATTCTTTTAATTCCTTGTTGAGACGGCCAATGATCATCTTCTCGATGATAGCGTCCGGCTTATCCGGATTCTCGTTCTTAGCCTGAACCTTTAAAATCTCAGTTTCATGCTCAACGAATTCCTGAGGAATCTCGTCTCTCTTTACATACTTTGGTGTTAAAGCTGCAATCTGCATTGCAACGTTCTTTAAAGCCTCTTTTACATTATCGTTGACAACTTCAGCAGAAGCTTCCAGTAATACGCCGATTCTTCCGCCGCCGTGGATATAGTCGATTACAACACCGTCTGTGGTGATCTTCTCGAATCTTCTGATGTTCATGTTCTCGCCGATTACTGCGATCTGGCTGGATAATTCCTGAGCTACAGTCAGGGAAGCATCCTTTGCCCATGCTTCCGCCATGAATGCATCCATATCCTGCGCGCTGCTGGCCAGCACCTGTGCTGCCACATCGGCAACATAGCCCTGGAACTGTGCGTTCTTTGCTACGAAGTCTGTCTCGCTGTTTACTTCAACGATTGCTGCAGACTTTCCATCTTCGCTTACAAGGGTCTTAACAAGGCCTTCTGCTGCGATTCTTCCCGCCTTCTTAGATGCAGCTGCAAGTCCTTTTTCTCTTAAAAATTCTACAGCCTTTTCCATATCTCCATCGGTTGCCGCAAGTGCTTTCTTACAATCCATCATGCCTGCACCGGTCATTTCTCTTAACTCTTTTACCATTCCAGCCGTAATTGCTGCCATTTGATTTCCCTCCATGTTCTTTTCGTTATTCATATTATACAGGTTTAAGCTTCCTGGTCTATAGGGAACTTCTTCCTTTTTACCCGCAGCAGTAGCTGCCGCAGCACGGATCCCGCTGCCCCATAAATCGAAAAATGCTTCAACCCGCTTATCACAGCCGGTCGAAGCATTCATCTGCCTGAACAATTAAGCCTCTACAGCCTCTTCCATTTCCTGAGCTGCTTCTGCTTCTTCAGCTGTTGCCTCGCCCTGGTTTGCCTCGATTACTGCGTCCGCCATCTTGGATACGATCAGCTTAACGGCTCTGATTGCATCGTCATTACCCGGAATTACGAAATCGAGTTCTTCCGGATCACAGTTCGTATCAGCAATGCCGATTAACGGAATTCCCAGTGTATGAGCTTCCTGTACGCAGATTCTCTCTTTCTTAGGATCTACAACAAAGATAGCATCCGGAATCTTCTTCATTTCTTTAATTCCGCCGAGGTTTTTCTCCAGTTTCTCCCATTCTTTCTTGAGAGCAATAACTTCCTTCTTAGGAAGAACATCAAATGTTCCGTCTTCGGACATGGTCTCGATCTGTTTTAATCTTCCAATTCTGGACTGGATTGTCTTGAAGTTTGTAAGCATTCCGCCCAGCCATCTCTCATTTACAAAGTACATACCGCAGCGCTCTGCTTCTGTTCTGATCGCGTCCTGAGCCTGCTTCTTGGTTCCTACGAAAAGGATCTTGCCGCCTTCTGCAGCGATGTCGGCTACGGCTTTGTAAGCCTCGTCTACTTTTACAACAGACTTCTGTAAGTCGATGATGTAGATGCCGTTTCTTTCTGTGTAGATGTACGGAGCCATCTTAGGGTTCCATCTTCTTGTCTGGTGACCGAAATGTACACCAGCCTCCAACAGCTGTTTCATTGAAATAACGCTCATGTTATTACCTCCATTTGGTTTTTCTTCCGTCTGCTTCTCTTGCTTCCAAGGAGACCGATATTTCGGCACCTTCCTCCAGAATCCGCAAACGTGTTTTTTAGTAAGCTTAGCTAGTATAGCATATCTTTAATGCCTGTGCAAGTCATTTTTTACTTTTAATGACAATTTTCTTCATACTTTCGTAAAAAAAAGAAGCAGTTTTTCTTCGCTGCTTCTTTTTGCCGCCGTCCTGATTTACGGTTCTTTTATCTCTCTGTGTCCCTGCATCGACTTGCCGTTGCCGGCCTTGATCGCCTTCAGTTCATCGAAAACCACATCGTTTAAAACTTTGATGTAGGTTCCCTTCATACCGGAAGAACGGGACTCGATAACGCCTGCACTCTCGAACTTTCTGAGAGCGTTGACGATTACAGAACGGGTAATTCCCACGCGGTCAGCGATCTTGCTGGCTACCAGGATTCCCTCATTTCCGTCAAGTTCGTCGAAAATATGAGTGATTGCCTCCAGCTCTGAAAAGGATAAGGTGCTGATCGCGGATTTTACGATCTGAACCTTTCTCGTCTCCTCTGCGTTCTCCTCATTTACGGACCGCATCATCTCGAGGCCTACGACCGTCGTTCCGTATTCGCTCAGAATGATATCGTCAATATCGTACTGAGCATCTGACTTGTAGATGAACAGCGTTCCCAGACGCTCACCCGCAATATCGATAGGAGTAATAATAGCCTGGTACTTGCGGATATTGTCGCCTGTAAATCCGAGAGTCTCGAGATTCACATTTTCCTTGGTGGAAAGAATACCGAGCAGACGTTCATTCAGCATACCGTCCACGTAGCCGCCGACCTGATCTGCAATCAGTTCCTGTATCTCTTCTACATCAGAGCTGATCGCAACACCCAGTACCTTCCCCTTTTTACTGATCACGAGAATATTAGAATTTAATATCTCGCTGAGCACTTCACAGATATCGTTAAATACTACTTTGTGCGAGTTGTTGTTATGCAATAACTTGTTAATTTTCCTAGTTTTGTCCAACAATTGAACACTCATAACCGAAAACCTCCTTAAGAATTTGTAGGAAAGCTCAAAATACCCCTTTAATATTTAAATATTAACACTATTCCAGCAAAATAACAATCATTTTTTGAAGATTTTCGATTTTCTTAATAATTATTCTATTTTGTATTTTTGCTCGTACTGTAACCACACTGTTCGTTGGAACAGAGCAGTTTATTGCCTTTTTCGACCATATAAGCGCCACATTTCGGACATTTCTCTGTGGAAGGTCTCTGCCAGGACATGAAATCACACTCCGGATTGGCTTCGCATCCGTAATAAATTCTGCCCTTCTTCGTCTTCTTAATGACGACATCCTTTCCGCACTTGGGACACGGTACGCCGATCTTCTCCAGATACGGCTTTGTATTCTTGCATTCAGGGAATCCGGGACACGCCAGGAACTTACCGTGAGGGCCATATTTGATTACCATGTTCCGGCCGCAGATCTCACAGATTTCCTCTGTCACCTCATCCGCGATGGTCACGGACTCCAGTTCCACCTCCGCCTTGTCAACCGCTTCCTTTAAATCCGGATAGAAGTTGCGCACCACGGTCTTCCACGGAACGGAACCGTCTCCCACCTTATCCAGAAGGAATTCCAGATTAGCGGTAAAGGTGATATCGACAATGCTGGGAAAGCTCTGCTTCATCATGCTGTTGACAACTTCCCCCAGCTCTGTTACATAAAGGTTTTTATTTTCCTTTGCCACATAGCGTCTGGCAATGATCGTCGTGATCGTCGGCGCGTACGTACTTGGACGGCCGATTCCCTGTTCTTCCATGGACTTTACCAGAGATGCCTCAGTAAAATGTGCCGGAGGCTGGGTAAAGTGCTGGCTGCTGTCCAGCTTCTCAAGGGTTAAAACGCTTCCCTTCTCCAGCTTCCCAAGAAGGGCGTTGCTCTCTTCCTTCTCGTCCTCCTGAATGTAAACAGACATGAATCCGTCGAAAGCCAGTTTCGAAGCTGCTAATGTAAAGTAGTAATCTCCTGCCGCAACCTTGACGGATGTCGTCTCATAGACAGCCGACTGCATACGGCTCGCCGCAAAGCGTTTCCAGATCAGCTGGTATAGACGGAATAAATCACGCTGAAGCGATTCCTTGACGATTACCGGTGTCAGGCTGATATCGGTGGGACGGATCGCCTCGTGTGCATCCTGGATTTTGGCTCCGCTCTTCTTCGCCTGTTCTCCGCTGGCCACGTATTTGCTTCCGTACTGCGCCTCGATAAACGCCCTCGCCGCCGTATCGGCCTCCTCTGCGATTCTGGTAGAATCGGTACGCAGGTAAGTGATAAGACCGACTGTTCCGTGTCCCTTCACCTCCACGCCTTCATAGAGCTGCTGGGCCAGACGCATCGTCTTCTGTGTAGAGAAGTTTAAGACCTTGGAAGCCTCCTGCTGAAGCGTACTGGTCGTAAACGGAATCGGCGCCTTCTTGATTCGCTCCCCGTTCTTCACCTCATCCACCACGTAGTCGCTGCCTTCCAGATCCTTTAATATCCCATCCAGCTCTTCTTTATTGCGGATCGTGATTTTTCCTTCTTTATTGCCATAGAACTTGGCGGCCAGGGCCTTCTTGCTTCCCTGCTGTTTTAAATCCGCCTCAAGGTTCCAGTACTCTTCCGGAATAAAGGCGTTAATCTCCTCTTCCCTGTCGCAGATCATGCGAAGCGCCACTGACTGAACACGCCCTGCGCTTAAGCCACGCTTTACCTTTGCCCAGAGAATCGGGCTGATCATATATCCAACCATACGGTCCAGAATTCTTCTCGTCTGCTGCGCGTCCACGAGATCCATGTCGATCTCCCTCGGCGCCTTCAAGGAGGCCTTCACCGCGTTTTTCGTAATCTCATTGAAGCTGATCCTGTATACCTGCTTATCCTTCTGCTCATCCAGCTTTAAGGCCTTCACCAGATGCCAGGAAATCGCTTCTCCCTCACGGTCAGGGTCAGTTGCGAGATAAATTTTATCTGCTTTTTTCACTTCCTTGCGAAGCTTCGCAAGAATATCCCCTTTTCCCCGGATCGTAATATACTTTGGTTCAAAATCCTGTTCCGGGCTGATTCCCAGCTGACTCTTAGGCAAGTCTCTTACATGACCGTTTGAAGCATCAACCTCATAGCTCGTTCCCAAAAATTTTTTAATCGTTTTCACCTTCGCGGGTGACTCCACAATAACTAAACAATTCGCCATACAAAACTCCTCGCCTATAATCTCTTACCATAATATTGATGGGATGTCTGAACCACATAACCGCCCAGTTCCAGATCCAGAAGTGTGCCGATACATTCACTCACAGACAGTCCGCTTAAGATCACAATCTCTTCTAACCCCTTCGGTTGCAAATCGAGGCAACTATACACCATTTTTTCTTTTTTGGCAAGCCCGTTCTCATTTTTTTCATGAACTCTTAATATTTTACCATCCCTCAGAGTGAAATATTCCAGCACATCCTCCGGACTTAAAAGAACGCCTGCGCCCTCCTGAATCAGCCGGTTACAGCCCTCGCTCAGCGGATCTGAGATCCGTCCCGGAAGCGCAAAAATTTCTTTTCCCTGTTCCAGTCCGATTCCTGCGGTAATAAGAGACCCGCTCTTCTGTCTGGCCTCCATTACAAGAATCACATCGGAGAGTCCGCTGATGATCCGGTTCCTTATGGGAAAGTTTTTCTGCTGCGGCTGCTCCCACGGCATCCATTCCGACAGAACACCGCCCTGGCGGCACATGCGTTCGTAGAGCCCGTAGTTCTCCCGCGGATAACAGATCTTGATCCCGCACCCCAATACGCCAAATGTCTTCCCGCCGGCCTTCAGCGCTCCCCTATGGCCTGCGCTGTCGATGCCATAGGCAAGGCCGCTGATGATCTGCACTCCGGCCTTCGCCAGCTCCGCCGCCATGTATTCTGCTTCCTGCTTTCCGTAATTGGTGCAGTTTCTTGCTCCGATTACAGCAGCAGCCGGCCGCTCCTCATCCGGAAGTTCTCCTCTGACGAAGAGTCCCACCGGATAATCGTGTATCTTAAGCAGTCGCTTTGGATAATTCTCATCCAAAAATGCAATCAGACGGATTCCCTCCTTTTCCAATTCTTCCAGTTCTCTTTTTCGTCTGTCCAGTTGGCACTTTTCCGCATCGAACGCGGCAGCCTCCTTCGGCCTCAGCAATCCTGCATTTTCCAGATTTTTTCCTTCTATATTATATATCTCCTCAAAACTTTTAAACTGTTTAAAAAGACGCATGCCGGTAACCGCGCCGATTCCGGGCACGGATAGAAACCAGCAGAGATATTGACGTTCCTTACATGATATCATGATGACTGCCTCCCCAGTATTTTTCTTCCAGGCTGCGAAGCCCTGCCGCTTCCGCCAGATGTTCTTTTTTTATTTCGCCGCTGCCTTCCAGATCCGCGATGGTTCTGGCCACTTTCAGTATTTTTCCGTATCCTCTGGCACTAAGCCCCATGTGTTCAAAAATACGCTTTAGAAATACCTGTTCAAGCTGACCCAGGCGGCAGAAATCTCCGATCTGCGCCCCGTTCATGGCACTGTTAAAATAGATTCCGCTGCCCTCAAAACGCTGTCTCTGAATCACCCTTGCTGCCTCGATCCTCTCCCGGATGGTACCGGAGGGTTCCCCCTTCCCCTTATCCTTCAGTTCCTCATACTTCATCGGCACCGCCTCGGCGCAGATATCGATCCTGTCCAGCAATGGTTTTGAAATTCGGCTCAAGTACCGCTGTATCTGCGGCTCCGTACACGTACACCGGCTCCGGTCGGGATAATAGCCGCATTTACACGGATTCATAGCGGCAGCGAGCATAAAATCCGCAGGAAATTCGTAAGCGCTGTGTAATCTGGAGATCGTAATCTTCCGTTCCTCCAGCGGCTGTCTTAAGACCTCTATGCTGTTTTTCTGAAACTCGGGTAACTCATCCAGAAACAGAACGCCCCTGGAAGCCAGAGAAATCTCTCCGGGTTTAGGAATTCTTCCTCCGCCGGTCAAAGCCTGCGGGCTGATGGTGTGGTGCGGACTCCGAAACGGCCGCCTGGACAGCAGCGGCTGATCCTGATGAAGAAGGCCGCAGATGCTGTATATCTTCGATATCTCTACATTCTCCTCGTGGGACAGGGACGGCATGATGGTTGGAATTCGTCTCGCCACCATAGTTTTTCCAGTCCCGGCCGGACCGATATAGAGGATGTTATGCATGCCGGCCACCGCGATCTCCGTGGCCCGCTTGAGAAGGAACTGACCGTTGACCTCTGAGAAATCCACATCGTAAACATCTTTCTCTGAAAAGCTCGTTTTTTCCTGTCTTATGGCCGGTGACAGCTGCTCCGGCTCATTTAACATACCTGCCAGTTCTCTGATGTCCTCTACGCCAATGATGTCGATGTTCCCGATGATCTGTCCCTCGCTCACATTGGGAATCGGGAGAAAACACCGTTTTTTTCCCGCATTCCTGGCTGCAGCCACAATCGACAGAATCCCGGAGACCGGTTTGATTCTTCCATCCAGCCCCAGTTCTCCCACCAGGACGCTGGTATCCAGAATCGACTGGTCCACCAGTCCGGTGGCCGCCAGAACCGCGACTGCGATGGGAAGGTCGAATCCGGTCCCCTCTTTTCTGATATCCGCAGGCGACAGGTTCACCGTAATCTTTCTTGCCGGGAGCCGGAAACCGGAATTCTTCAGAGCGGTCCGAACCCGGTCCTGCGCCTCCCTCACCGCTCCCGAGAGATAACCAACCATAGTAAAGCCGGGGAGACCTTCGCTCACATCCGCCTCCACTACGACAGGGTACCCTTCGACACCTAAAATACCAATACTATGCACTTTGCTGAACACACTTTCTCCCTTCCTGACCTTAATTTTTGTGCTTCATTCTGTGTTTTCGTTTTGTTTTTTCGTTTTGTTATTTCATTCTCTGTTGGAAATATGATGCAGAACCGCATCGATTCATAGAACGTTCCTGAATTGGAACCTGTATTTATCATACAGGATTTTAGATTGTCTGGCAAGCAGTTTTTAACCTGCCTGCCAGACTCTGTCAAAGCTCGTGATACGTAATCCAGCTTAGTATATCATGCCAGACCGCTTCTTTATCCGTCTCGTTCAACAGCTCATGGCGGTCATCCGGGTAGAGAATCATCTCGGTATCCGTCATGCCGATCTTCTTATATCTGCGGAACACACGTCTGACGCCTCTCCCGAATTCACCGACCGGATCCTGTGCCCCTGACAGAATAAAGAGCGGCAGGGATCTGGGAATCCGTTCCTCCTGGCGGTGCAGCTTTAAATCCAGCATAATATTGAAGAAATCACAGTACGCCGAAGCGGTGAACTTAAAATTACAGAACGGGTCACTGCAGTACTGATCCACAGATTCACAGTTCTTGGAGAGCCAGTCATTGTCTGTTCTGGACGGCATAAAAGAACGGTTGTAATTCCCCAAAACCAGCTGGTGCATCCATTTGCTCTGATACTCTTTTCCCCGGATCAGGCCGATGGAGGCGGCAATCAGTTTGCCTGCGATCACAATCGGCATCGCCTGATCTCCCGTTCCCATAATGATCGCACCTGCCAGTTCTTCCCCATACAGTGTAAGATACCGTCTGAGAAAGAAGGATCCCATGCTGTGCCCCAGCATATACAGCGGACGCCCCGGGTACATGACGCAGATGCGGCTGGCAGTCCTATGTAAATCCCTGATAACACAGACATGGCCAGCCT
Source organism: Hungatella sp. (assembly GCF_046966825.1). Lineage (NCBI taxonomy): Bacteria > Bacillati > Bacillota > Clostridia > Lachnospirales > Lachnospiraceae > Hungatella > Hungatella sp. The sequence goes on from NZ_JBKVCZ010000145.1 coordinate 15,211, forward strand.
TATCGGCAAAGTAGCCAGACCGCCCATTCTGCACCGTTCCTCCATGGCCAAGATGATCATGGCCGATCACCGCAATTCCCTGTTCTGCCAGGAAGCGGGCAAATGGATCGTACCGGAGGATATGCTCCGTCATTCCGTGAGAAATCAAAAGAAGCTGTCTCACCTCTCCATCCGGTTCCCACAAAACGGTATGCAGTCCTGATTTTCCATCGCTGGAAGGAACTCTGAACTCTCTTCGTTTTATCATGAAAGTGACTCCTCTCTGAAACATGAACAGAATCATTCTGTCGTATAGGAGAAGTATACCATAAATGTAAAGTTCGTGAAAGACTTCATCCGGTCTTTCGGACTGTAATCAGCGATGATCCTTTAAGCCCTGGTCAAATTCCGGCATATACGCCCTGTACCTCAGCGGCATATGAGTCCTCTGGCACACCGGGTTCCACCGCTCTTTTATGGTAATACTCCTCCTTAATGCCTTCCACAGTTCCCGGTATTCGTCGTCTTCTGTCGCCTTATGAAGCTTTTCCTCCCACTCTCTGGAATCCAGATCCATTAGTTA
>NZ_JBKVCZ010000146.1:0-15503 GCF_046966825.1 Hungatella sp.
GCGGATCACCTGGCCGGCCGCTACCGGGAGAATGGCCGCTTTATCCAGGCCTGGGGCAACGTCAACGAACCGTCAGAATACCGTCTGATCATTGACTGTCTGCTGAACCTGCCGCTGCTTTACTGGGCCAGCGAGGTTACCGGAAATCCCGATTACGCCGATAAAGCTGAAAACCATATCCGGACGGCGATGAAGTGTGTGATGAGACCGGACTGCTCCACCTACCACACGTATTTTATCAATACCGTGACCGGAGAACCGGACCACGGCGTTACCCATCAGGGAAACCGTGACGGCTCCGCCTGGGCCAGAGGCCAGGCGTGGGGAGTATACGGCATCGCCTTGAGCTATCGGTACTTAAAAACACCCGAATACCTGGATCTGTTCTGTCAGGTCACCGATTATTTTATCGCCCATCTGCCGGAAGATCTGGTTCCATACTGGGATTTTGACTTCGATACGGGAAGTACGGAACCGCGTGATTCCTCGGCTTCCGCCATCGCCATCTGCGGGATTCTGGAGGTGAGCAGCTATCTGGACAAGGAGAAAGCGGAGAAGTATTTAACAGCCGCAGACAAGATGCTCTGTGCCCTGATGGATCACTGTGCCAACACGGATAAGACCCGTTCCAACGGCCTTTTACTCCACGGAACGTACGCGCGCGATTCCGCGTACAATACGTGTATAAACAGGGGCGTGGACGAATGCAGCACCTGGGGCGACTACTTTTATATGGAAGCGCTGACCAGGAGAATGAAAGACTGGAAGCCTTACTGGTAGGGGCAGCTGCGCGGCTAGAAGCATCGAAGCGTGAAAATGGCTCCGATATGCCGATGATATGATGTGCAAATGATATGCTGTATGGATTTTTGTAGATTTGATACTGGAAGAGGGGAACGGCGGCAGGAGGCCTTTGTTTCCCCTCTTTTTATTGGTGATGATCCTGTTAGAGGATGTTAAATTGCTTATATAGCTGCTCACGATAGGCAGTATCCCTGATGGCGCGTTTTAAATCGTCAGTACGTTTTTGATCTAAGAGAAGTTCGGAGAGAGCGGCCATTTTACGTTCGCCCTGTTCGATACCCTGCTCAATACCCTGCTCAATTCCCTGTTCAATATTCTCCCTGTCTCTCTGCAGCAATGTCATATATTCCGCCTCCATTTCTTTACTTTGCTTAACATCAATGACTCTCTGGTGTAGCTTTTTAACCAGTGAACTTTTAGCCTGCCGGGCGAAGGTGTCGGTGGTGTTTTCTATGTAGGTCAGAAATTCTTTCATCTCTTCGTCTATGTCGTCAATGGTTCCCTTTGTATTAAGAAACAGTTTTGTTGCCTCATCTCCCAGAAGCCATCCTCCAGATTCAGGTCCTCAATTCGTTTTTCCATTTGTACGTCTCCTTTTATTTTATCATAAACACAGAGATCATGAAAGACTAAAATATCAGTCTGTTCGCTGCCCCTTTTTGTATTTCGATTCGTAAAACGGCTTATATGGCAATTTATTTGCAAGCTATGCTCACCATTTTAAAGGGAGGATGCGGGAAAAAAGCCGGTGTGGCCTGCGGAATTGGAGGTTTCATGGATTAGATGATTGTCCTTTAAATAGGTGATGATGCGGCTGGCGGCACGTGATGAGATCTGAAGTTTCTCACACAAAAGCCGGTTCAGCCATTTACCGCCCAGCATCATATCGCTGTTTTTTCTGACGGAATACCAGGCAGAAATCTCGGTCAGAGCGCGGTCTGTCCAGAATTCCGGGTTCTTTCGCTGGGGATCGATTTCAAAGAGAGTAAGCAGATCGCATTTGAAATGGCAGAATCGGGAAATATCCTGATAATGGGAGGTGTGATCATCGATGCAGAATAAGTGGATGTGCTTTCCTTTATAAGTGAGGCGGCTCATGATGGGAATCATATCGCTGTCGGAGGTGAGGAAGACGAAGGTATCGATCTCGGGAGAACGGTAGTAGATTTCAAGGGCATCCACGGAAAGTTCAATGTCGGAGGCGTTCTTCCGGTACTCTTCTTCCAGACCATTGCCATAGACATTCTTAATCTGTACCCGCATTTCCTGGAGATGTTTCAGGGATACGCCTACCTGGTCATAATCGGCATAGGCCCGCAGGGTTCGGATCTTGTTAATGGAATAGATTCGCTCCATCAGCGAAAAGACGCAGTATTCAGGAGCTTCGGGATTGACGCCGTATTCCCTCAGACTGTAATAGATGTTGTCAAAATCGACAAAAATGCCTACATTTTCAGACGTAGAATTGCATTGCTCCATACATGTTTTTAACATAGCTTCGTTCATAGGGATTCTCCTTCAGATATGATATTAGACCGTTTAAGAAAACGGAAGATTCATAGATGTGCCAGAATATGGCTGATAGAATTAGAATACCAGAGGACCGGAATAAATGCAAGGATATTCTCATATTTCTGCAAACTGTATGTAACAGTTCAGCCTTCACTTGCCGCTGCCCAGCCCGGCACTTTCGTTTCCTGGACCTATAACGTGGAATCATGAAACGGTCCATGACAGCATACATTATTTTGAAAACCTGGACGGGTAACAAAGGGGATAGACATGCCGGATTATGGGATTGCGTTTGCCGGAGGCGGGACCAGGGGGGCGGCTCATGTAGGCGTCCTGCTGGCACTAGAAGAGGAAGGGCTGCTGCCGGATTGCGTGGCAGGAACCAGCGCGGGAGGAATTGTCGCCGGGATATACGGGGCGGGTGTGGATCTGGGAATGATGAAAGAAGTGGTGCAGTGGATGTCCCGGCATGGAAAAAGGTTCCTGGATCCGGATATAATTGGAATCCTCACATTTCTGCCGCAGCTTTTTACTGGACAGGAGGTCTCGCTTACGGGGCTGCTGAAGGGAAACCGGCTGATGAATTTCCTTTGCCAGCTGACGGAAGGTGCCGCTATCGAGGAAGTAAAACGGAAACTGCTGATTCCTGCAGTGGATTTAAACAGCGGAGATACCATTGCATTTACAAATATGATGGAAAATGGAATCACGGACGCCGCCAGACATCAGGAAAATGTGAGATGGGAGAAAACCGGGCCGCTCTGTGAGATTATGATGGCCAGCGCCTCGGTACCCGCCGTATTCCAGCCGCGGAGAGTCGGAAGCTACTGTATGGTGGATGGCGGTGTTACGAATAACCTTCCGGTCGATCTGCTGATTGCGGCCGGAGTAAAACGGGTGGTTGCAGTGGACATCGGCGCGGATTACAGGACGCCCCATGATAAGTCTATTATGGAGATTGCCTCCCACTCTTTTTCCATTATGAGCAGGGAATTAAAGGAATGCAGATCCAGCGGGGAGATTCTCCTGCTGAAGCCGGAGTTAAAGAAGGGAGCGGGACTTCTGACGTTTGAATATATGGAGAGCTGCATGGAAGATGGATACCATTATACGAAAAGACAGATGAAGGTGATTGAGAGAGCATTGGGAAGACAATGATGGTTTTGTGGAGGGAGATACGCGGACTTTTGGTGTGGGATTGAGGAAAAGGGAGCGCGGACGGCAGGGAGGGAAAGGTTCAGGGATTCCGAGGGGATGGGACTAAGGGCGAACAGCCCCCTCGGAATCCCTGTTTTGTTATTTACTGTTTTTCTTTTCCAGCTCCTGCATCTTCATGGCGCGGACCTTCAACGGGAGGCCGAATAACGTGATGAAGCCGTCTGCGTCGTGATGATCATATAAGTCGCCGGTGGTGAAGGAAGCCAGGGACTCGCTGTATAAGGAGTATGGGCTTGTGGTGCCGGCTTTGATGATGTTGCCCTTGTAAAGCTTGAATTTTACTTCGCCGGTTACGTACTGCTGTGTGGATTCTATGAAAGCCTGGATCGCCTCACGGAGAGGAGTGAACCATTTTCCTTCATATACGATCTGTGCAAATTTGTTGCCCATGTCTTTCTTTACTTCCATGGTGGCGCGGTCTAACACCAGCTCTTCTAACTGCTGATGAGCTTCCATCAGGATTGTTCCGCCAGGAGTCTCATAGACGCCGCGGGACTTCATGCCTACTACACGGTTTTCTACGATATCAACGATGCCGATACCGTGCTTGCCGCCCAGTTCATTTAATTTCCGGATGATATCGGAAACCTTCATCGCTTCGCCGTTTACGCTGACCGGTACCCCTTTTTCAAAGGTCATGGTAACGTATTCGCCTTCATTCGGAGCCTTTTCGGGAGAAACGCCGAGAACCAGTAAATGATCGTAATTCGGTTCGTTGGCCGGGTCTTCCAGTTCCAGGCCTTCATGGCTGATGTGCCATAAGTTCCTGTCACGGCTGTAGCTGTTGTCTGCAGAGAACGGAAGGTTGATGCCGTGCTGTTTGCAGTATTCAATCTCGTCTTCACGGGACTGCATGGTCCATACATCGGTCATACGCCATGGAGCGATAATCTTTAAATCAGGAGCCAGAGCCTTGATGCCCAGCTCGAAACGGATCTGGTCGTTTCCTTTTCCGGTAGCGCCGTGGCAGATGGCGGTAGCGCCTTCCTTGCGGGCGATTTCAACCAGCCTCTTGGCGATGGCCGGACGAGCCATGGAGGTGCCCAGTAAATATTTATTCTCGTATACGGAATTGGCCTGAACGCATGGAACGATGTAGTTGTCGCAGAAATCATCAACTAAATCTTCTATGTATAATTTGGAAGCGCCGGATAATTTGGCTCTCTCCTCAAGGCCATCCAGCTCGTTGCCCTGACCGCAGTCGATGCAGCAGCAGACAACTTCATAATCAAAATTTTCTTTTAACCACGGAATAATAGCAGTTGTGTCGAGTCCGCCTGAATAGGCTAAAATAACTTTCTCTTTCATATTAAGATTCCTCCTGAATATTGATCGTGAACATTTCCTGAAAGCCTTACGAATCTGTTTCCTGGCTTCCTGAACTTTCATAAATATACACCATTATTATGAAAAATGCAAGCATAAAATAAAAAATTAAAAAAAACTTGCATAATATGCATTTGCAATGTATAATTATGAACTATCATCACCCGTGAAAATAAATCATCGGATGAGGCTGTATAAAAAAGAATGCAGAAAACAGAAAAAGGTACTTTTATTTCGAGGGGAAAGTTACTATAATCAAGGCAGAACTAATCAGGGCAGGGTAATATGGAAAGCCGGAAAATCAATACGGTAATACCGATAAAAGAGGAGAATGATTATGATTAAAGCAGGAATCATGGGGGCAACCGGATACGCAGGCGGTGAGCTTGCAAGGCTGCTTTTGCAGAGAGACGACGTGGAAATTACATGGTACGGATCCAAAAGCTATGTGGACCAGAAATATGCGTCGGTATTTAAAAATATGGTGCAGTTTGTAGATGATGCGTGTATGGATGATAATATGGAAGCGCTGGCAGAACAGGCCGATGTCATTTTCACGGCCACGCCCCAGGGATTCTGTGCGTCTCTCATGAATGAAACGGTATTATCAAAAGCTAAGGTAATTGATTTAAGCGCCGACTACCGGATCAAGGATGTGGCGGTGTATGAGAAATGGTATAATATAGAACATAAGACGCCGGAATATATTCAGGAAGCGGTATACGGACTTCCGGAAATCAACAGAGATAAGATCAAAGATGCCCGCCTGATTGCCAATCCGGGCTGTTATCCCACCTGCTCCTTCCTGTCGGTCTATCCGCTGGTGAAGGAGGGACTGATTGATCCGAATACGGTGATTATCGACGCAAAGTCGGGAACCTCCGGCGCGGGGCGCGGGGCCAAGGTCGATAACCTGTACTGCGAGGTCAATGAGAGCATCAAGGCCTACGGTGTCGGCGTTCACCGCCACACGCCGGAGATTGAGGAACAGCTTTCGCTGGCGGCAGGAAAGCCTGTGACCATCAGCTTTACACCGCATCTCGTTCCCATGAACCGGGGCATCCTTGTGACGGCTTACGGGACTCTGCTTAAGAGTGTTACATATGAAGAGCTAAAGGCCATTTACGATAAATATTATGAGAACGAATATTTCGTGAGAGTGCTTGACCGCGACGAGTCGCCTCAGACGAAATGGGTGGAAGGAAGCAACTTTGTGGATGTGAACTTTAAGATTGATCCGAGAACGAACCGCGTGGTCATGATGGGAGCCATGGATAATCTGGTGAAGGGCGCCGCGGGACAGGCGATTCAGAACATGAACATCATGTTCGGCCTTCAGGAGAATCGGGGGCTTAAGCTGGTTCCCATGTTTCCGTAACGGTTATGGGAGTACTCGCAATGCAGTACTCCTTACGAATATGGGAGGAAAGAGTAAGGGAAGAGCGTATGATAATCAGGATAATGACGATAGACGACTACGACCAGGTCTGGCATTTATGGTCTGAAATCAAAGGCTTTGGAATCAGGACGTTAGATGACTCCAGAGAAGGCGTGGAGAAGTTTTTAAAGAGAAATCCATCTACCAGCGTGGTGGCGGAAGAGGACGGAATGGTAATCGGAGCGATTCTCTGCGGCCATGACGGTCGGAGAGGCTGTATGTATCATGTCTGTGTAGCTGAAAAATACAGAAAACACGGAATCGGCCACCAGATGGCGCTGGCGGCCATGGAGGCGCTGAAGGCGGAAGGAATCAACAAGGTGAGCCTGATTGCATTTAAATCCAATACAATCGGTAATAAATTCTGGAGAAAAGTCGGCTGGACGTTCCGGGAAGACTTGAATTACTATGATTTCACTTTGAATGAAGAAAATATTACCAGATTTATTGAGTAACCATAAGATGAAGGAGAGGAGAATTTAAGGGATGAAGAAGATAGACGGCGGCGTAACTGCTGCAAAGGGATTTTCGGCCGCATCGACGGCTGCGGGAATCAAGTATAAAGACCGCATGGATATGGCAATGATATACAGTGAGAAGCCGTGTAAGGCGGCGGGAACCTTTACGACGAACATCGTAAAGGCGGCTCCTGTAAAATGGGATCAGGAGGTCGTAGCCGGTTCCCCGTATGCGCAGGCCATCGTGGTAAATGCGGGAATCGCCAATGCGTGTACCGGAGCGGAAGGGTACGGATACTGTCTGGAGACGGCGAAGGCGGCCGCGGAGACTTTACAAATACCGGAAAATGCAGTTCTCGTGGCTTCTACCGGTGTGATCGGCATGCAGCTTCCCATGGATCGGATTACGGCTGGAATCAGAGCTATGGCTCCGAAGCTTTCCGATACCCTGGAGGGCGGAACCGCTGCATCGAAGGCGATTATGACCACCGATACGGTGAATAAAGAGGTGGCCGTGGAGTTTTCGGTGGGAGGAAAGACGGTGACCATCGGCGGTATGTGCAAGGGCTCCGGTATGATCCACCCGAATATGTGTACCATGCTGAGCTTTGTGACCACGGATCTGGCCATATCGAAGGAGCTTCTGACGGAGGCGCTCCGCGAGGATATCAAGGACACGTACAACATGATCTCAGTGGACGGAGATACCTCCACCAACGATACCGTGCTTCTGCTGGCCAACGGAATGGCGGAGAATCCGGAGATTACAGAGAAAAATGAAGACTATGAGGCATTTGTAAAGGCATTAAACATCATCAATGAAACGCTCGCCAAAAAGATGGCTGGCGATGGAGAAGGATGTACGGCCCTGTTCGAAGTGAAAATTGTGGGAGCGGAGACGAAGGAACAGGCGGTGACGCTGGCTAAATCGGTTATCACCTCCAGCCTGACAAAGGCCGCTATCTTCGGCCATGATGCAAACTGGGGCAGGATTCTCTGCGCCATGGGCTACTCCGGAGCCCAGTTCGACCCGGAGCAGGTAGATCTATATTTCGAGAGCGCAGCGGGAAAACTCCAGATCATTGAAAATGGAGTCGCACTTCCCTACAGCGAGGAGGAGGCCACAAAGATCCTCTCCGAACCGGAAGTGACGGCCACGGCCGATATCAAGATGGGACCGTGTTCGGCTACGGCTTGGGGGTGCGATCTGACCTTTGACTATGTGAAAATAAACGCGGATTACCGTTCCTGACCAGCGGTAATCTGCCGGTGACAGTGGTTACGAAAAAAAATGTGGGAAAAGAGACGTCAGAGAGAGGCATCGATAAAATATAGAAAAGAGAGCGAACGATGGCTGTAAAAGATGATTACGTAATGCGGATGATAAAGGATATGGCGAGAGTTCTGGCCCGCCTTATTCTCGGAAAAGACGATATCAACTACGTTCTGCCGGAAGATGAAGAATTTACAGTAATTGATAATCTGTACAAGAAGCTGATCACCATGGCGGACGCAGGACAGATCAACGAGGCAGAGAATATCCTGCTCAATGAACTGGAAGACAAGAGCTCGGAGTATTTTGAGATGGCGGCATCATTTTATCTTCATTTGAATGAATACAGCGATGGATTTCTGGATGCACACCAGTATTCAAGAGAAGAGATCAATGAAGGAATGGGAAATCTGGGTAAAGAATTTGGAGTCGATTTGGGAGGAGCAGAAAAATGGATTTAGATCAAAGCATCATGCAGAAGGCGGAAGTCCTGATAGAGGCGCTTCCATATATTCAGCGTTTTAACAGGAAAATTATCGTCGTAAAATACGGCGGAAGCGCCATGGTGGATGAAGAACTGAAGAAGCATGTGATTCAGGATGTCGTCCTGTTAAAGCTGGTAGGTTTTAAACCGATTATCGTCCATGGCGGCGGCAAGGAAATCAGCAAATGGGTCGGAAAAGTGGGGATGGAGCCGCAGTTTATTAACGGTCTGCGTGTGACGGACGAACCGACCATGGAAATCGCTGAAATGGTGCTTAACCGGGTGAACAAGAGCCTGGTGCAGCTGGTGAATGAGCTGGGCGTGAAGGCGGTCGGAATCAGCGGCAAGGACGGCATGATGCTGCAGTGTAAAAAGAGATACGCGGACGGCGAGGATATCGGTTATGTGGGCGATATCACCGGAGTGGATCCGCAGATAATCTATGACCTTCTGGAAAAGGATTTCCTGCCGATCATCTGTCCAGTGGGATTTGACGAAGAATTTAAGACGTACAATATCAATGCGGACGACGCGGCCTGCGCCATTGCAACGGCCATGAAGGCGGAGAAACTGGCATTTTTAACGGATGTAGAAGGCGTTTACAGAGATTTTGAGGACAAGGAATCTTTAATTTCGGAAATGACCATTGATGAGGCGCTGAATTTCGTGAGCAGCGGAACACTTGGAGGAGGAATGCTTCCAAAGCTTCAGAACTGTATCGATGCCATGAAGCAGGGCGTTTCCAGAGTACATATTATGGATGGAAGAATTCCGCACTGCCTTCTGCTGGAGATCTTTACAAATAAAGGAATTGGAACTGCGATTATCAATTCGGGAGATGAGAGGTATTACCATGCCGAATAAACAGGAATACATTCAAAAAGCGGAACAGGAATTTTATAAGACGTATAACCGGTATCCGGTCATTTTTGACCATGGGGACGGTGTGTTTCTTTACGATACGGAAGGGGAAGAATATCTCGATTTCGGAGCGGGCATCGCGGTTATGGGACTGGGATATAACGATAAACAGTACAATGAGGCGGTGAAGGCCCAGGTAGATAAGCTTCTGCACACCTCTAATTTATTTTACAATGTGCCTTCCATCGAAGCGGGAGAAAAGCTCCTGACGGCTTCCGGCATGGATAAGGTGTTCTTTACCAACAGCGGGACCGATGCCATTGAGGGCGCTCTGAAAATTGCCAGAAGGTACGCCTACAATAAGGCGGCCGAAGAGAAGCGGGGAGAGGGCTGTGTCCACGAGATCATTGCCATGCGCCATTCCTTCCACGGAAGAAGCATGGGTGCCTTGTCTGTCACAGGAAATGACCATTACCAGGAGCCGTTTAAGCCGCTGATCCCGGGGATCAGATTCGCAGATTTCAATGATCTGGACAGCGTGAAGGCTCTGATTCATGAGAATACGTGCGCGGTTATTATGGAGACTGTTCAGGGTGAGGGAGGCATTTATCCCGCGGAAGAGGGATTCTTAAAGGGAGTCCGTGCACTGTGTGATGAACACGACATGCTGCTGATCCTCGACGAGATCCAGAGCGGGATGGGACGTACCGGTTCCATGTTTGCATGGCAGCAGTACGGTGTGAAGCCGGATGTCATGACGGTGGCCAAGGCGCTGGGAAACGGCGTTCCGGTGGGCGCATTCCTGGCTTCCGGAAAAGCGGCTTCAGCCATGGTTCCGGGAGATCACGGCACCACTTATGGCGGAAATCCGCTGGTAACAGCGGCGGCCAGCGCGGTGTTAAGTATTTTCGAAGAACGCGGGATTGTGGAGCATGTGAATTTAGTGGGCGGCTATCTGTGGGAGAAGCTGGAAGAACTGGCCGCACAGTTTGACTGCATTACCGGACACCGAGGCAGGGGGCTGATGCAGGGGCTGGAGTTCCAAATGCCTGTCGGTCCCATCGTACAGAAGGCGCTTCTCGAAGAAAAACTGGTGTTGATCAGCGCGGGAAGCAATATTATTCGATTTGTACCGCCGCTTATTATAGAAAGAGAGCATGTGGATGAGATGGTCAGACGGCTGACGGCTGTGTTGGAATAGAAGAAAAGGAAGGCTCAGTGTAAGCCTTCCTTATGTAAAATCGCTTTTTCCACGCTCCAGTAAAAGTTCTCTTCACCAATCATATCATAGATATCAGAGCGTTTCAGCATCGCCATTGTGCTGCCTGGAACGCCGCATAAAAGAATGCGTTTTCCCTTTGCCTGTAAATCTGACAGGACGTGCATAAATGCAATTGCTCCTGAGATATCCATATAGGAAACGCCGCGCATGGACAGCAGCACTGTGTCAAAGTCCTTTGTACAGGCCTCTATCTCTTCGATTGCCTGAGTATTGGCAAAGATGACAGCGCCGGTCAGATAGGCGACGACTGCGTTGTCGTATTCCTTTGCAAGAGCCGCATCTGTGCTGCGGACCCGGTCCATGTCTACCTTTTCATAATTTATCTCGATGTTTGCCAGCCGGCTGACGAGGAGAACCAATGCGGTGACGACGCCGATCAGGATTGCGGTTGTTAAGTCAAATACGATTGTGGCAGCCATGGTAATGATGTATTTGGCGGCGGCTCCCTTGAAATGATGGGAGAAAATATATTTGATTTCCTGCCAGTCGTTCATGCGGAAAGCGGTGACCATCAGCACGCCGGCGAGGGCGGACAGCGGGATTTTTGCCATCACGGGTCCGAGGATAAACATGAAGGACAGGAGTCCCAGCGCGTGGAAGATACCGGTAAGCCTTGTGCGGGCGCCGGATTTCAATGCGACGCTGGTACGAGCGATGGCCGCTGTGGCGGGGATTCCACCGAAAAACGGAAGGATGATATTGCCGATCCCCTGCGCTACCAGCTCCTGGTCGCTGTTCAGCCTGACATTTGCCATTTTGCCGGCGCTGGCTCCGCACAGCAGACTTTCAATCATTCCCAGCATGGCGATACTGACGGCTGGTCCGATTAATCCGCTGAAATTTGCAGGCGTAATGGCGGCTAAATCTAACCGGGTATCCAGAAAAAGTGTTTTCGGGATGGCGCCGACAGTCTGGATATCAAGCTTCAGGCTTACGGATAGAATGGTTGCAAGAATAATGCTCAAAAAAGAGGCGGGAACCACCGCGTTCCATTTCTTAGGAAAGAAAACCATGAACAGGACAACGAAGAGTCCCAGGCCCGCCGCCTGTATATTGACAGGGAAGCCCAGATGCCCATAGCTTAAGAGTTTTACGACAGCGCTGGAGCCCTCGGAGGTAACTCCAAAGAAGTTGTCGATCTGTCCCAGTGCGATGATGACGGCAATACCGGAGGTAAAGCCAGTGATAACAGGTGCAGGAATGAAGCTTGTCAGCCTGCCGATATGAAAGATCCCACACAGAACCAGCAGAATCCCGGCGATCATTGTCGCAGTAAAAACGCCCTGCATTCCGTATCGGGCAATTATGGAAATTAAAATGGCGGCCATGGCGCCCGTAGGACCGGATATCTGGTAATAGCCGCCGGAAAGTGTGCCGATGACGAGACCTGCAATAATGGCGGTAACGAGGCCGGCCGCGGCGGTGGATCCGCTGCTCACGCCGAACGCAAGCGCCAGAGGCAGTGCAACTGCTGCAACCGTCAGCCCGGCCATCAGATCTTTCATGCAGTCGGCGCCAGTGTAGTTTTGAAATTCAGATTTTAGTTGTGATACGTAATTCTTAATCATTGTAATCGTGTCCCATTCTCTTTGTTTTTTGGTTTCCAGGCAGAACTTCCTGAAACCGAGATGAGTATAGCAGAAGAAGAACAGGAAATCAATGGAATAGGAACAGGGACTGAAAAAAATACAGCAATCGCGGAACAGCGCCGTTCGGAGCGATCGGGTATAATAAAGCTACCACGTGGGAAACGAGAAAAGGAAGTGAGAGTGTTGGGACAGAAAGATATCCTTATGGAGTGCGCATTATATATCCGGTCGCATGCGAAGGAGCCGCTGTCGGTACAGGGGCTGGCAGAACAGTTCGGGTATTCGGCCTGCCATTTTTCCCGGATGTTCCGGGCGGAGATGGGGGTTACCCTGATGGACTACGTAAAACAGCAGCGCCTGTTCGGAGCGGCCAGGGAAATACGGGAAGGGCGAAAAATCCTGGATACCGCGCTGGATTACGGTTATGAGACGCACAGCGGCTTCACCAGGGCCTTTCGTGCACAATTTGGGTATTCTCCCGCACTCCTCCGTGCATTTCATGTCGGAGAGGCTTTCGAGAAAGGAGACTGGGAGAATATGGGACTTTATCTGAGAGAAACGCCGGTTCACGCATTGCCAAACGAAATTTATGCACTGCTTTTTGAGGTGCTAGACGAAGCCGGAACGGAGTATGAGAAAAAACATCTGGAGGCCGTTTACGGGCTGGCCGAACGGGTCTATAAAGGGAAAAAACGCCGTTCGGGTGACGACTATGTGACGCATCCCCTTAACACTGCACTGATTCTGGCAGATATGGGGGCCGATGAGGACACGGTCTGTGCCGGTCTGCTTCATGATATCTGGGAAATGGCGGATGAGCCGGAAATGTATCTGTCTGACCCGGCTGTCACACCGGCCATGAATGAGATTCTGAAGGAATACAGGGCATTTGAAAAATACGTAAGCTGTGATGAGCGGGTGATCTTAATCGCGCTGGCCGACCGGCTTCACAATATGAGGACCATCGATTTCGTCGATCCGGCCACATGGAAGGAGCGGGCGAAAATGACTCTGGAAGTATTCGGCCCCATGGCTGCGGAGTGCGGAAAGGTAAAATGTCGGATGGAGTTTGATGATCTGGCAGAAAGATATTTGAAGGAATAGCGTTCTGATGCACATGCAGGACAAGGAATTTTGAACGGGCAGAATGCCGGCAGCACTGGAATCCAATAATTCTGTGGCTTCCCGGCATTCTGTTCTGTGTAAAGATACAAAAGCTAAGACCTTGCTCCGTTCAGTTCCCTGTGGAGCCGCACCGCCATAAACACGGTGATCATGGCGGAGATAACATCTGCAGCCGGCTGGGCGTAGAGAATGCCGTTTATTCCCCAGAGGGATGGGAGAAGCAGTATGACAGGCACAAAGCAAATTCCCTGTCTGCAGGCACCGAGTATAAAGCCTTCTTTCGCTTTTCCCAGAGAGAGGAACAGGGAAGAATAGACGGTATAGAAACCGAAAAGCAGAAAAGAAATACCGTTTGCCGTCAGCGAACGCCGGCCGATCTCGATCATCTGTACATCGCCTTTCGTGAACTGGGAGATGACGGCCGTGGAACAGAGCGCCATTCCCAACCCGAAGACCGCGCAGAAGATAGTTGACCATAATATAGAAGTTCTGATCGCTTCATGGAGGCGGTCATATTTTTTTGCCCCATAGCTGTATCCGGCGATCGGCTGAAAGCCTTTCAGAAAGCCGAATACCATCAGGCTTCCCATGGATATAATTCTCGTTACGGCTCCCATACCGGCAATCACGGAATCGCCGTATGGTCTTGCCTTTAAGTTGATCAGGGCGACAGAGAGGCTGGTCAGCAGCTGGAAAACCAGTGTGGGAATTCCGATTTTAAGGACTTCGGACATAATTTCCGATGAGAAGCAGCATTTTTTTATGCTGAAGCTGAAGACACTCTTTTTTCTGAACACATAGCAGAGATAAACTGCCGTGGAAACGATCTGGGAGATGGCTGTGGCAATTGCGGCGCCAGCGACTCCCAGGTGTAAGACGTAGATGAAAACCGGATCCAGAACCATATTTAACACAGCGCCTGTCAGAAGCGCACACATCGTGGTCTTTGCAGCCCCCTCGCTGGTTACGATATTGTTCATGGTGACATTGAAAATATTGAAGATGGACGAGACGACGTAAATACCCGCGTAGATTTCCGCATAGGGAAGAATGCTTTCCGTGGCGCCCAGGAGCCGCAGGATCGGTCTTAGAAAGAGGAGGGTGCAGATAATTATGACTGCGCCGACGGAGATGCTGCTGTAAAGCGCCGTGCTGGCAACCCGGTCCGCAGTCTCCGTTTCCCCGTGACCAAGCAATCGGGAGATATAGGAGGCGGCGCCATTTCCAAATAGCAGGCCCAGTCCCACGACAACCTGTCCCAGGGGAAATGCGACAGAGATCGCCCCCATCTGGCTGGTTCCCAGCCCTCCGACAAAGTAGGCGTCCACCAGATTGTAAAGCGCATTGATCATCATGCCGATCATGGTGGGAAGACCCATTGCTAAAAGCGCTTTCGGTATTGGCGCGCTGCCAAGCAGTTCCATTTTACTGTTACGTTCATTCATGTTTCATTCTCCCTTCTGTTGACACAAAATGTAAAATATAGTACTATAAAATATAGTAAATACGGCCGTGAAGCCATAGTACTATAAATTATAGTATATGTCAAGCGGAAATAAGGAGGACATGATGGCGACAATAGATCTGATCGTATTGGGAATTCTGAAGAAGGAATCCCTAAGTGCCTATGATATTCAGAAGCTGGTGGAATACCGCAACATCTCGCGGTGGGTGAAAATCAGTACGCCTTCCATCTATAAAAAAGTAATTCAGCTGGAAGAGAAGGGCTATATCCAGAGCAGCATGGTGAAAGAGGGGAAAATGGCGGAGAAGGCGGTCTATACCCTGACCGAAGCCGGAGAGCGGGAATTTGAAAAGCTCATGCTGGAGATCGCGTCCGGCCCGATCCATATATTTCTGGATTTCAATGCGGTAATCGTAAATTTAACCAGCCTGTCTCAGGAAAAACAGCAGGAGTGCTTAAACCGGATCGAGAGCAATGTGAAGCTTCTGAAGGCGTATCTGGAAGAGAATATTGACCGAAAGGGAAATGCGCCGGGGATACCGGAGACGGGCATGGCCGTTTTGCAGCAGCAGTATATCCTGGCGGAGGCGATCGAAGCGTGGATTACGTCTCTAAATGAGAGCATGGAAAAATAGCCTTTCACGAATTTCCTGATTATGGTATACTGG
>NZ_JBKVCZ010000147.1:0-15431 GCF_046966825.1 Hungatella sp.
GGGCCTGACGGACCCATATCTGATCCGGCTGGGAAAATTCCTTTCCAACACGTTCTTTCACATGGATTTGGGAACGTCCTGGTTCAGAGGTGTTCCGGTTCTAACGGAACTGACGGGGCGATTTCCAAGAACCTTATTTTTAGGCATTATGTTTGTCATCATCAGTACCGCTGTTGCGCTTCCGCTGGGAATTACGGCTGCCATCCATCAAAATGGATGGCAGGACCGGGTCTGTATGGTGGTGGCTATGGTATGCACTTCCGTACCGGATTTCTGGCTGGCACTCATGATGGTATATCTGTTTTCTTTGAAACTGGGATGGCTGCCATCCTTCGGAATTGAACAGTGGCAGTGCTATATCATGCCGGTGATCGCAGGATCACTGCATGGAATCGGACAGCTGGCGCGCCAGACCCGTTCGAGTATGCTGGACGTGTGCCGGGCTGATTTCGTGACGACTGCCCGGGCAAAGGGGCTTCCGGAGAAGCGGGTGATCTATTCCCACATGCTGCCCAATGCTTTGATACCTGTTATTACAATCATCGGAGGAAGTTTTGGAAGAAGCATTGCAGGTACCATTATTATTGAGCAGGTATTTTCCATGCCGGGGATCGGTTCCTATATTACAACCGCCATTACCGGCCGCGATTATCCTGTCGTACAGGGCTGCGTGATTGTTCTGGCGATATTTATTGCTATCGTTATGCTGCTGGTGGATCTTGTATACGCCTATGTGGATCCCAGAATAAAGGCGCAGTTCGTAGCTCAAAGTAAAAGGAGGAGTAAATGATGACCGCTTACACAGTTGGTGCCGGCGTCCAGGCAGGAAAAAAAGAAGGCATGGTTGTTCAGACCATGAAGAGGCTTCGCACGAATCATACCGCTGTACTTGGCCTGGCGATCCTGGCAGTTCTGATCCTGGTGTCTGCTTTTGCTCCGGTCACGGCACCCTATTCGTATACAGAAATGGACATGCTGCAGCTGAATGCGGCGCCCTCGCTGAAACATTTATGCGGTACGGATTCGCTGGGCAGAGATATATTAAGCAGGCTTATCTACGGCGGCCGCTATTCCCTGTTTCTGGGATTCTCCTCCTCTGTTTTATCCATGGCTGCGGCTATCGTGCTGGGTTCGCTGGCAGGTTATTTTGGAGGCTGGGTCGATAACGTTGTACTCAGAATTTGTGATGTAGTCCAGGCAATTCCCGGAATTCTGCTGTCCATTGTAATCTCAGCAGTTCTCGGCCCGGGGTTCTTTAATACGATTCTGGCCCTGGCGATCGGCGGAATTCCTTCGGGAATCCGGCTGACCCGCGCACAGATTTTAAGTGTCCGCAGCGAAGAATAT
Organism: Hungatella sp.; assembly: GCF_046966825.1. Taxonomy (NCBI): domain Bacteria; kingdom Bacillati; phylum Bacillota; class Clostridia; order Lachnospirales; family Lachnospiraceae; genus Hungatella; species Hungatella sp. The sequence continues at coordinate 1,348 of NZ_JBKVCZ010000147.1, forward strand.
TTAGAGGCGGCAGCTTCCATTAACTGCAGCTCCGTGCGTATTATGTTCAGACATATACTGCCTAATGTCCTGTCTCCTCTGATTGTCGGATTTACCATGGGAATTGGTAATACGATTATGCTGGCCTCTTCTTTAAGCTTTATCGGTCTGGGGGTACAGCCGCCGGCGCCGGAATGGGGGGCCATGCTTTCCGCGGGCCGTGACTTTATCCGCAATTATCCGTGGCAGATTTTATTTCCGGGAATTTTCGTGTTCGTAACAGTATTAAGCATTAATCTGTTTGGCGACGGGCTGCGCGATGCACTGGATCCCAAGATGAAGAAATAAGGAGAAAGAAGCTATGAACGGGGAAGAGAAGAAATTTGTATCGGTAAAAGATCTTGTCATTGAATATACGTCCGGCGGAAGCATTATTCACGCGGTAAACGGTATTTCCTTTGATCTTGCCGAGGGCAGCACACTGGGACTGGTGGGAGAGACTGGCGCGGGGAAAACCTCTATTGCAAAGGCAATTATGAGGATTCTTCCGGACCCGCCTGCTAAAATCTGCAATGGTGAAATCTTCATTGAGGGCGAGGATATCTTAAAGAAGCCGGAGAAGGACATGCTTGAAATACGGGGCGATAAGATTGCCATGATATTTCAGGATCCGATGACGGCGCTGAATCCTGTGAAGACCATCGGAGAGCAGATTGCAGAAGGAATTCTTCTGCATAATCAGATCTCGAAAGGCGATGCGAGAGACATGGCCATCGATATGCTTAAAATGGTGGGAATTACAGAAGAAAGATATGAGGAGTACCCGTTTCAGTTTTCAGGAGGGATGAAGCAGAGGGTAGTGATTGCCATGGCATTGGCCTGCAAGCCGAAGCTTTTAATTGCGGATGAACCGACGACAGCGCTGGATGTGACGATTCAGGCCCAGGTGCTGGAGATGATACGTGATCTTAAAACACAGCTTAATACCTCCATGATTCTGATTACCCATGATTTGGGGGTTATTGCAGAGATGTGTGACGAAGTTGCAGTGGTATACGCAGGGCAAATTGTGGAATATGGGAAGAAGGCGGATATTTTTAAGCATACCGCCCATCCGTATACCATCGGTCTGTTCCGCTCCCTGCCGGGGCTGTCCATGGATGAGCCAAGACTCCATCCGATAGAGGGGCTTCCGCCGGATCCGTCTAATTTACCGGGCGGATGCAGCTTCAGTCCAAGATGCCCTTATGCAACGGAAGAATGCAGAAAGACGGCTGTAAAAATGAAAGAACTGGCTTCCGGCCATCATTGCCGGTGCCTGTATGCGAAGCGGGAGGATTAAGTATGTCTGCTTGTATAGAAGTTAAAAATTTAAAGAAATACTTTGATACGCCGGCCGGAAAACTACATGCGGTGGATGATATTTCTTTAAAAATAGAAAAAGGTACCACCATGGGGGTGGTAGGCGAGTCTGGATGCGGAAAATCCACTCTTGGGCGGACCATTGTTCATCTGCAGGACAGTACGGACGGCCAGATATTTTTAAACGGTGAGGATATCACCCATGTACAGGGAAAACAGTTGAGAGTGCTCCATGAGAAAATGCAGATTATTTTCCAGGACCCCTACTCTTCCTTAAATCCCCGCATGACGATCGGTGAGACTATACGGGAACCGCTTCTGCTGTCTAAGAGATATTCCAAACCGGAACTGGACCGGGAAGTTACGAAACTGATGGATAAGGCGGGAATCGAAGCGAGACTGCGGAATGCCTACCCTCATGAACTGGATGGCGGAAGACGGCAGCGTGTGGGAATTGCACGGGCACTGGCGCTCGATCCGGAGTTTATCGTATGTGATGAACCTGTCTCAGCCCTGGATGTATCCATTCAGGCTCAGATATTGAATCTCCTGATGGACTTACAGGAAAAAGACAAGCTTACGTTAATGTTTGTCACACATGATCTGTCCGTTGTACGTCATATATCGAATTCCATATGTGTAATGTACTTAGGACAGCTGGTAGAGACGGCACCGTCGAAAAAACTGTTTCATATGCCGGTGCATCCCTATACAAAGGCTCTGTTGTCAGCAATACCATCGACAGATATTGACCGGCCGAGCAAACGGATTCTTTTAAAGGGCGAGCTGGCCTCACCGATCAATCCGAAGCCGGGCTGCCGGTTTGCTTCCAGGTGTATCTATGCGGAAGAGCGCTGTTTAAAGGAACAAAAATTAGAGGAAATCGAACTGGGACACTTTGTATCATGCTGCAGAGCGGAGGAATTTTTATGACAAAGGATTACCACAGCCGTTTTTATCACCGCTGTTTTGAAGGATATACGGAAAAAGAGACGGCTGATGAGACAGGAAAAATAAAAATCAACAGAGCCTATACCGGAGATTATTATTATCCGGATATGACGGAAAATGATCGGAGAAAACACAAAATAGCCAATGGATTCCTGTATCTTGCCGCTGTGATTTCCTATGTACTGGCCGGAATACAGAGGGTACCCTTAAACAGTGTCTGGTATATCGCATTGCTGCAGTCAGGGGTATTATTAAGCCTGATCTGGGTGACATGGCCTCTCTATTACTACATATCTTCTGAAAAGAGGATGACTGTCCGCATTTATAAGGATTCATCGCTGTGGCTGAAAGGTGTCAGTCTGGGATCCGCCTGTCTGCTTTTTGGGATCGTATTAACAGCGGGGACTGCAGGTCTGATTTCTGGTCAGGGCATGCCTGGAAAGAGTATAAGTGTTCTCGCCGGATACTTGTTAAGCGGAATCTCCATGCTTACTATCTATCTTTATGAAAGAAAGATTTCTTACTTTACCGAGGCGAATACGACGAAAAAACCGGAAAAGGGCGTTACAATTCGTTACTGAGGAAAGCGCTGAAAAGTAGGAGGAAATGATGGAAAAGGACAGAAAATGGAAGGCAGGAGCCGGAATGGCGGAAATAGAATATCCGGCCTGTTTTTTCCCGGAAGAGGGATTCTTTAGAATACACGATCCGATCCATGCCCGTGTATTGATACTGGAAGAAGAGGAACGGTTTGTCATAGTGTCGCTGGAACTGCCTTCCTTAAGGCCGTATACTCTGATCGATGAAATGAAGCGCGTAGTGAGAGAGGCAGTCGGTGTAAACGATAAAAATATCTGGATCTGTGTGACCCATGACCTGGCGGCGCCTCATGTTCCTGACAGAGAGACGAAGAGAGAAAAATATGAAATTCATATACGGGCAGTAAAGAACGCGATCAGAGAGGCCTGTACGGCTGCGGTCGGGAAGATGGAGCCTGTTCGGGTTTATACAGGAACCGGAGTATCTGATATCAATGTGAACCGGGATATGGAGACAGCGGACGGATGGTGGCAGGGAATAAATCCCGATGGAACTGCGGATAAACTGGTGTCTGTGGTACGATTTGCAGGGCTGGATGGAAAGACTGTTTCCGTTCTTTATCATTATGCGGTTAAATCTTCCACGCTGGAAGGGGCTGTTATGCCGGATGGCAGCCGGTATGTGACGGGCGATGTTACCGGGGCCGCCAGCAGAAGGATAGAAGAAAAACTGGAGGTTCCGGCCATTTTCTTTATGGGCGCAGCTGGGGATCAGGAGCCTAAATATCAGGCGGAGTTTGACCGTGTCGATGAGGCAGGAAATCTGGTCCATGTGAATCTGGGGCTCGAGGGCTTTCGATTTACGGAGGAACTGGGCGGAATCCTGGCGGCCGATGTGTTGAGAATCCTGGAGAGTATGAAATGCACAGAAGAATCACGGATGCGGATCGCGCACAGGGTGCTGTGGCTTCCGGGTCAGCAGTTTTATCAGGGAGGAAAACCGTATCATCCGGAGAAGGATTATAAATTCATCCCTTCCGAAGATGAAAAGCTGATAATAGAGGTTCTGCAGTTGGGCAGTACCGTATTTCTGGGACTTCAGCCGGAAGCTACGGCGGCGGTGGGACTGAAACTGCGGGAAATGAATCCCGGCTGTCTTCCGTTACTGGTTGCAATGGTTAATGGAGGGAAAGATTACTTATCTGATGAGACGGCGTACGAGAGAATGACGTTTGGGGCAATTCACTCTGTATTCGCCAGGGGAGCGGCGGAGCTATTTCTGGAATATGCGACGAAGTTACTGAAAGAACTGTAGATGGAGGAAGAAAATGTTTCCCAGACAATTAAGAGAACAGGCAGTCTGCCGGCCGGATTATCCGGTCGCCTGTACACAAATGGGGCGGATCAGAGGGATTGTGGCGGAGGGAACGTATATGTTCAGGGGAATCCGCTATGCATCCTCCAGGCGTTTTCATAAAGCAGAGAGGATAGAACCGTGGGAGGGAATCCGGGATGCACTCTGTTATGGAGCTCCCTCGCCTCTGCTGACAGAGGCGGCAGCGGCAGACGAGAGATTTATCCCTCACCGCTATGCGCCGGCGAACGAAAACTGTCAGTATATGAATATCTGGACCCAGTCGCTGGATCGGAAATCCAGGCTGCCGGTCATGGTATGGATGCACGGAGGTGGCTGGAAAAACGGCTCATCTATCGAGCAGTTTGCGTATGACGGAGAGAATATCTCAAAGTCCGGAAATCTGGTTTTTGTTACGTTCAATAACCGGCAGAACTGCTATGGTGCCCTTGATCTTTCGTCGTTCGGCAAAGAATATGAAGATTCGGTCATGGCCGGTTTAAGCGATGTGATTGCAGCCATGAAGTGGATTCAGGAAAATATTGAGGCGTTTGGCGGTGACTGCAATAATGTAACGCTGGTCGGCCAGTCAGGCGGTGCTAAGCGCGCCCTTGCATTAATGCAGACGCCGGAAGCAGATGGACTGTATCATAAAGCCGCGCTGGGAAGCTTCGCAGGGGAGCGTATGGAGGTCCCGGCCGGCTGGACACGGAAGAAGATAGCCAGGAGGATGGGGGAACTCACCGCAAAACAGCTGGGTCTTGATAAAAATTCTATTGAAAAAATAGAGGGAATCCCACATTGGAGGCTGGCAGAAGCGGTAAATGCTGCGGAGAAGATGTTAAAATGCGAAGTCCCTGACCGGTTTCGGTGGGAACCTGTTGCAGATAATCAGTATTTCTATGAGGATCCGTTTTTATCAGGTTTTCGGAAAGAGACACGTAAGGTTCCTCTGATGACTGGAAGCAGCTTTGGGGAGATGGCGAGCAATGCCAGAATTAAAAAGGGCGCAGGCAGCAAAAATTTCTGGAACGAGTCATATATACGTAAACTCCTGGAAGAAGAGTTTGGCGGGAGCACAGAGCATGTAATCTCTTTGTTCCGGCAGGCTTATCCAGAGAAAAATCCGGCAGATGTGCTGTTTATGGACCAGTTACTTCGGGGGAAGCTGCTTGAACTGTCACAAAGAAGAGCTGCCGAAGGAGGGAAGGTCTGGAACTGGCTGTTTAACCTGGAGTCACCTCTGGATGGAGGGGTAACCGCCTGGCATTGTTCCGAAACGCCGTTCATTACCGGAAATGCCTGTTATATGGAAGCTTCGTATATTCCGGGTATAACCGAAGCTTTGCAGGAGAGTATGATGAACGCCTGGACTGCTTTTGCAAAGGAGGGAGATCCAAATGCCTGCGGGCTTCCGAATTGGCCCTGTGTGGAAGCAGATAAGATACCGACGATGATATTCGACCGGGATATTACGGTTATGACAAACCATGACCGCGAGTTGTTTTGCATGTTAAAGGATATGCGGGAAAAATAACTGTTAGAAGAAGGAGGAACCAGGATGAAAAAACAACTGTTCTGTGGGGCGTCAAAAAAGCTGATTACGCCGAGAGAGGATCTGCTTCCCTATATGATGGGATTAGGTGGAGCCACGTTTGGGAAGATACAGGATGAGCTTTATGTACGGGTGATCGCTTTCAGCAATGGGATCAATCAGGCAATGCTGGTTTCCTTTGATCTCGACAAGGCTCCGTATCCGGAGGAAAACACGAGACTTTTGCAGGAGAAGACCGGGACCCCTGCGGATCATATTCTGTTCTTTGCAATTCATACACATACTGCTCCACTGACCGGATACCGTCCGTTTGAACCCAAACATGATATAAGCGGAAAGCCTCTTAGAGTACAGGAAGCAATCAGGGAATATGAGGAATTCGTGAGATCCCAGATGATCGCTGCCGCAATGGAGGCGGTGGAGAGTCAGAGACCGGCGAAACTCGGTTACCGCTATGGAAGCAGTTATATTAATGTCAACCGGTGCCAGGATTACATGATGGTCGGATGCGATGGCCGGGAATATACGGAATGCGGTCTGGGAGCTAATGGAGCAGGCCCGGTCGACCATACAGCATTTGTCATGAAAGTGGAAGATATGGAGGGAAGACCTATCGCGTTTTTCATAAATTATGCGGTTCATTGTGTGACAATGTTTTTAAATGACATTGGAGACGGACGATCCGGAATCAGCGGCGATATAGGAGGGAATGTCAGTCAGTACATGGAAAAAAGGTTTGAGGGAACCGTGGCTGTCTGGTCCAGCGGCGCAGCAGGGGATATCAATCCTGTAATGATGACTCAGACCATCTACCCGGATGCGGATACAGGAGAACCGGTGGGCCAGTGTCTGGGAAAATTGGAAGATTCCTGTCTGATTCTTCGGGCTATGGCAGGCCGTCACTTTGCAGATGTGCTGCAGATTATCAGAAATATTAAGTGTGATGAGGAGGTGGTGGATATCGGTTCCGCAATTGAATGGTCCAGAACGCCTGGCTGTGAAGACGTCCTGAAAAACGGACAGATCCGGGATGAAAACAGCAGTTATGGAATCCGCATGCACCTTTTACGAATCGGCCAGGTAGCTCTTATGGGTATCAATGGTGAATTGTATACAACTTTAGGGCAGAAGATTAAAGAAGTATCACCGATGAAACACACCATTATCATCAATCATGAGAGCAGTCTGCTTTTGGATAACCCCGGTTACATCCTGGACGACGAGACTATCTGCCGATGCCAGGCCGGCGAGGGCGGCCGGATTCCTGTTAATGGATTCTGCGGTGTACCGGATACAATCGCTGCTTCTCTCAAGAGTCATACGAAAATAATGTTTGAAAGGATCTTGTGCGGAAATTGCCTGATTTCCGGTTCTCAGGAATAGGGTGGTGTCAATGGAAAAACAATTGAGAATTGCGTGGTTTGGAGAATGGCATGTACACGGAAAAGACTTTGCCCGTAAGCTGGCAGATTATCCCGGCTGCAGCGTATACACCGTTGGGTGCGATAATTATGAAAAGATTCTTGCAGATCCCCTTATAGATGCGGTCATGATTACGTCTGCCACAGCAGATCATGGCAGACTGATTACCGCGGCGGCCGCCGCAGGTAAGCATGTCTTTGTGGAAAAGGCGCTGGCCGTGTCCAATCAGGAGGCTTATGAGATCCGGGAGGTTGTTGAAAAAAACAACATCCATTTTACCATGTCAGACCCCGTCATGAAGGGTCCTCAGATGTTTGTCAAGAAACTTACCGATGAGGGAGTTCTCGGAAAAATAACGAATGCCCGGGTACGAACCGTCCATCCGCTTGGAATCCTGGGCATGCATAAGCCGCAGTTCTATAACCGGACAGAAAGCGGGGGTGGGGCGATGATTGACATGGGCTGTAAGGCCGCCCATACCCTGTATGAACTTTTCGGAAAACCGGTCCGTGTATGTGCCATGTTTCAATCTTACACGGAAATGGGGCAGAAGAATGGAATTGACGAAAATGCGGTGGCAGTCTATGAGTTCGGTGGCGGTGTACTTGGAATCGCGGAAACGGGCTGGGCATCTCCCAAGTATCAGTACGCCCTCGATGTGTATGGAACGGAGGGTTGCGTGTCGGTATCTGATACAGAGGTGAGGTACCGCCTGAATACCGGAAGCTGGATTACCGTGCCGGAAGAATCGCTGCCGGATCCTATGATTTATCCTCTTACTGACTGGATCGACAGTATTAGAAAAGACCGCCCAGCCAGGAACTGCGGAATCGAGGAGGCTGTCCATATAACTGAAATGATTACGGCAGCTTATCGTTCTGAAGGGATGGCGATTACGATATGAAGAAGGAACCGGAAAAGATCTTAAACAGATGCTTTATTCATATATTTTTAGCTAATTCACTGATGTATTTAAGTCAGTGGATGGTAAATTCCCTTGTAGCTAAATATGCGGATCATTTAGGTGCAACGGCTGCGATGGTGGGGATTGTATCCAGTATTTTTGCCTTGACGGCCCTGATTTTTAAGATTGTATCGGGACCGGCCCTGGATACCTACAACCGCCGTGTGATTCTGGTTATTGCCATGTGCATTATGGGGATTTCTTACTTTGGCTACAGTGCTTCATCCAATATGCCCATGCTTGTGTCCTTCCGGTTATTTCAAGGCTGCGGGCAGGCGTTTACGGCAACGTGCTGTCTGGCTCTGGCCTCGGATACGCTGCCGCCGGATAAATTCGGAACGGGAATCGGCATATTTTCTCTGGCGCAGGCGGTGATGCAGGCGATTGGACCTACCGTGGGACTGGCACTCATGAATTGTCTTGGATATCATCTGACCTTTATAATTGCAGGTTTCATTATGGTAGTTGCCGCTGTATTGGCAGCAGGAGTCAATGTTCCTTATGAGAAAACGAAAAGCTTTAAAATCAGTTTGGACAGTATTTTTGCAAAAGAGGCACTTTTGCCGGTAGTCCTCATCTTTTTCTTATCTACGGCATTTAGTGTTATCAATTCCTTTTTGATCTTATTTGCCGGTAAGCAGGGGATTACGGGAAATATAGGACTTTATTTTACCGTTTATGCCTGTACTTTGCTTTTTACGAGGCCGCTGATTGGAAGGTTATCAGACCGGTTTGGAATGGTAAGAGTGGCAATCCCGGCGATGTTTTGTTTTGCTTTGTCCTTTTTGGTGATCAGTATTTCCACTAGTCTTGAGATGATACTGTTAGCCGGTTTCATAGCCGGTTTTGGATATGGTGCCTGCCAGCCGGCCATCCAGACGCTGTGCATGAAATGCGTGCCTAAGAAAAGACGGGGAGCGGCGAGCAGCAGCAGTTACATAGGCAATGATTTAGGGCAGCTGCTTGGCCCCAATGTGGCGGGATCAATGATTCTTGCCTTTGGATACCATGCAATGTGGCGGTTTATGACGCTGTTTATAGTTGCTGCGCTGATTCTTGTAATTATATACAGAAAGAAAATTTACTCAATAGAAAGAAATTTCCGGACAGGATTGGTACGATAAATTCAGCAAAGAGGTGATGACATGGGAAAATTATATGCGGGAGCCGCAAAGGTGTGTATGACGCCGCCGCAGGAGATGATGCCGGCTTACTTTCACGGGAATATGATTTTTGAAGGCGTTTATGAAGATATTTTCCTAAGGGCCCTGGTGTTTGACAATGGAGAACGGCGTATGGCAATGATTTCATATGAATCCGGAGATATGGCGAGGATGGATGATTTGAGATCTGCGCTGGAAAGGGAGTGTGGGCTCAAGGCGCGAAACGTATGCTTTGCGGCAGTCCATAATCACGAGGCGCCAACGTTTGCCAACACTCATAAAGGCGTAAAGAATAATCCGAAAAAGTTAGAATGGGTCATGAGATACGGTGATTTTGTGATTCGGCAGACCGTAGCATGTGTGAAGGAAGCGATACGAAATATGAGGCCGGCTCGCTATTCGGTGGGGACGGGAAAGAGCTTCATTAATGTCAACCGGGACCAGCTTTTTGAAAATGGGCTGTGGGGACAGGGAAGAGATTTTGAGGGAATTTCCGATAAAGAACTGGCTGTGCTCCGATTTACGGATATGGAAGGGAAAATCATTGGAGCCGTAATCAATTATGCGGTTCATGGTACGGCCTGCTATCAGGGGATGGATGAGAAACAGGAGAAATACATGATTGCCGGTGATTTACCGGGGATGATCAGCGGTTATTTAGAAGAGCGCTACCAGGCTGACGGCGCGGTCTTTTTGTGGACAAGCGGAGCGGCTGCGAATCAGAATCCCATCTTCTTCAGCCGGTATCAGAGGTATGAGCACGATAAAACTCATGGACTGAGTTACTCTATTGGATATGGGGTATGGACCTTATGCCGCCATTTAGCGGAAACTCAGGCTGTGGATGTGATCGGTGTGCTGGAGAACATGGGGGAAGGAAGAGAACGGGTACATATAACGGTGGTGGATAAGAAAATTGTGCTTCCGGGTCAGAAAATCATCTATTCGGATGAGGGGAGAGTCGCTGTGATGGCCCGTGCGGATACTGCCTTTTGCGGGACCGTTTTAGAGGGAGAGCCGGTAGAACTGGAGTTAAAATTAGTGACACTGGATGATTATGCCTTCTTTGGATTAAATGGCGAACTGGACTGTGGGATTGGAATGCGTTTAAAGGAGTGCGCACCGCTTAAACATACGTTTATCATTACTCACACCGGTGAAAGAGCCGGATATTTGCCCGATAAGCGTGGATATGACAATCACACACAGGAGTTTTACGCTTCTAATGTAAAAGACGGATGTACGGAGGAAAACTTAATTCCGGCAGCTATGGAGATGTTTTGGCAGCGGCTGGCAGATTAGACCGGCACTAAAGGAATGACAATGAACGAGATGACAAAAAAAGAAAAAGTAGGTATGGATATGACGGAAGGGGCCGTGATGAAGACTCTTCTCCTCTTTTCCATACCACTGGTTACGGCCAATCTGCTTCAGGAATTTTACTCCATGGTAGATCTGATGGTAATCGGAAAATTTGTGGGCAGTATTGGAACCGTCGGAGTTTCAACAGGGGGAGAGATTGCGGATATTCTGACTCCGGCCGCTATGGCTCTGGCAGCGGCCGGACAGATCTATATTGCTCAGCTGACCGGTGCCGGAGATAAAAAGCGAACGAGAGAGACGGTGGGGACCCTGCTTACCGTAATGCTGGGGATTGCAGTTGTCTTTTCTGTTTTGATACAACTGTTATGCTCTTATCTTCTGGATCTGCTTAACTGTCCGCAGGAAGCCATGAGCGAGGCCATCGCTTATCTTCGGATTACTGCTTTTGGGATTCCATTTATATTCGGATATAACGGAGTATGCGGAGTGCTCAGGGGGATGGGGGAATCGAAAAAACCGCTGTTTTTTATATTAATTGCAGCCACGGTAAATATTTTTCTGGATTTACTGTTGGTAGCGGTTTTTCATATGGGAACCGCAGGAACCGCGATTGCGACCGTTCTGGCCCAGATTGGAGCGTGTGTGGCAGCATTTGTCTATCTTTATCTGGAGAAAGAGCAGTTCGGTTTTGAATGGAAGCTTTCCTATTTTCAGATTCGTAAGGAGGCGGCCTTGATCCTGCTTCGGTTGGCGGTTCCGAGGATATTCCAGTCCTGTTGTATCCGTTTTTCCCTTTTATGGTGCAATTCCAATATCAACAGTTACGGAATGACGGCATCTGCGACAAACAGCATTGGTAATAAACTTCAGAAGATATCCACAACGGTATTGACTGCAATCGACACGGGATCAGGAGCCATGATCGGTCAGAATATGGGCGCGAAGAAGACGGACCGCGTGAAGAAGATTGTGCTTTCTACACTGACGGTTACGCTGACAGCAGCGACAGCAGCTTCCTTACTGGCAGTCCTGTTTCCGAAGGAATTGTTCGGTATCTTTACCAAAGATGCCGGAGTGATGGAGATGGGGGTTACGTATCTGCGAATCATGGTGATCACCTTTTATTCTGCTGCGCTTCTTGGGACTTTTCAGGCAGTGGTTACGGGAGTTGGTTTTGCATCCTTTGGCTTCGTAATAGGGATGCTGGATGGCGTGGTATGCAGGATTGGCTTCAGCCTGTTTTTTGTTTCTGTGATGAAGTGGGGAGTGGTAAGTTATTTTATGGGACACGCGATGGCAAGGCTGATCCCATTTGTATTGTCCTTCCTTTACTATGTCAGTGGCCGGTGGAAACATCGGAAACTGCTGACGGAATTGTAAAAATGTATGGAGGAGTGAGACTCTGGTGCCGGTATTGAGAGATGCAGAGTACTAAAGTTATTCCCCAAAAGCTGCTGAAGCAAAATTTGCATCAGCAGCTTAGGTCTATTCCATATAAACAAAATTATCAGTAGAAATCATCAATGAAATGTCTCAACCTCGAAACCCACGATTTCTCCTAGTTCCTGAAGCTCTTTGACGTGATTGCCATAGATAATGGCCTGGTGATGGCCGTAGCCGCCCTTTACCAGGGCATGCCGGAATTCTCTGGCGCCGCCTTCAATGTCGTAAAATACAGCCGGACTGCAGTAGACTGGACGGAATTCACAACCCAGCGTGTGTCCTACAGCCACAATCATTTTTGTGCCGTCCCGGTTAAAGCGCCCCATAGTTACGGTCTGGCCGTCTTCCTCGGCCATGTTTACCTGGTAGTGGGTTCCCCAGCCCTGAGTTGTGAAATGACCAAGTTCATAATTCTGCTCCGGCTGGTCGTAACCACGCATTTTCCGTACAGGTACGGCATGATGGATTTCCAGGACATCATGGTCAAAAGTCCGCCCGAGTTCAGGAAGCAGCTTCTGCATACCAAGATGTCCCAGATCCTTCGTCCCGGCGGGAATGAGAACAGGGTTACCCATAAATACGCTCTGGCGGGTTAAGTACATCATCATCATCATGGCCATCCAGACGGCTAAATCTTCTTCGCAGGTGGAGGGAATCCGATCATCTTTATTGAGAGAATGAGTCATACAGGGCACGAATTTATGCTCCTGAGGAAAACGGCTCGCACAAAGTTCTTTGCATGGAGTGGTGAACGCATTGCATTCATATTCTTCCATCATATTCCGAACCGCATGGAAATAACGCAGATCATTGCAGAGAAAATCTTCGGTTGTGTCTGTCTTGTCCGCATTTTCCAGTAAGGCCTTCGCTTCCCTGTGTATGCCTTCATCAATCTGAACATTTTCAAAGTATTTGAATATCTGACGAAAATCTATTCGATTGTTACGTATACCGTACCGTTTATACAAATCGACGAGGTCACCGCAACCGGTATTAACGGAAGTCGGAATCTGTTCCGTGTTGGACAGGATCAGGACTTTTGTGCTGGCAACGGCTTTTCGCACCTGGAGACAAGTGAGCAGCCTGTTATATTCCTCATAATCGTGCGCCATGTAGGCGTCGAGCCCTATCTGGCGGTAATAACTTGCCACATCGAGAGGAGTCGGGCCTAAGTCGATCATGGAGACCGGTTTCTTAAGACGTTCAATTCCCGGTATCCGATATGTAATCAGATACAAATCTACCAGATGGTTTTCAGGCATTAATTTGTCAAATTCGGAATCTTTTACAACGAAACTTTCGCCGAATTCCAGATAAGCCGGTTCCATGATGTTACAGCGTGTCAAATCCAGGTTTTCCTTCAGCTCCTTATACCAGAGGTTAAACTGTTCTTTTCCAGCTCTGCGTTCGTATTCGGGAGTGCCTTCCTCCCTCGGACCTACACGGCATGGGCCTTCCCACCAGTCAGAGTGAATCATGTTACTGAAAACCGGTTTTACATTTACCTTGACATCCATTGCATACTTCATACGTATTCTCCTTTTGCATTGTAATTTATTTTTGAAATGTACATAATTTTTTGTAGCATTTCAGTAATCCATTTTGTTTGATTTCCGGATAAATGACTTCATCAGATATAGATTCAAGAAATTCAGGAGGGTTACCGGAAATATCCTCCGGAGATTTTCCGTTGTACAGAGTCTCGTAAATTGCGAGAATTCCACATACAAGAAGAGAGTCACTTTCACTGGTGAAATGAATGAGCTTTTTCGTACAATCCACGTTAATCCAGATTGCTGTTTTACAGCCGGTGATTCGATTTATGTCTGTTTTAATGGAGCTGGCAGGATTTTTCTGAAGCCCTAGAGTTATCAGATAATCACATTGAGAGCCTGCATCCTTAAGTGCTGTAAACAGGTCCGTATACGTTTTAACTGCTTCGCCGGTGTTCGTCATCTATCGCCTGCCCTTTCTGCAGATATTCTCCAGTTGTTCGGCCAGAATATCTATTTCCTGTTTCGTATTGTAG
>NZ_JBKVCZ010000148.1:0-15408 GCF_046966825.1 Hungatella sp.
CCTAAGGCGAGGTCGAAAGACGTAGTCGATGGACAACAGGTTGAAATTCCTGTACCGCGTATTATCAGAACTGTGGGGACACAGAACCGAAGCCAAACCCGGGAATGAAAAGACCGGGGCAAGCGCCGGACTGGTTAGACTGGAAAATCCGTTTAACAACAGGAAAGCGTGATGCGTACCGAACAAAAGTAGGGAAGTTGGTATAGGGGCTGTCAAGAAAAGCCGCTATTGTGTAATACGTGCCCGTACCGTAAACCGACACAGGTGGATGAGGAGAGAATCCTAAGGCCGGCGGGAGAAGCATTGTTAAGGAACTCGGCAAAATGACCCCGTAACTTCGGGAGAAGGGGTGCCTGCGAGAGCAGGCCGCAGAGAATAGGCTCAAGCAACTGTTTAGCAAAAACACAGGTCTATGCGAAACCGAAAGGTGAGGTATATGGGCTGACGCCTGCCCGGTGCTGGAAGGTTAAGAGGAGAGGTTAGCGCAAGCGAAGCTTTGAATTTAAGCCCCAGTAAACGGCGGCCGTAACTATAACGGTCCTAAGGTAGCGAAATTCCTTGTCGGGTAAGTTCCGACCCGCACGAAAGGCGTAATGATTTGAGCGCTGTCTCGACAATGCATCCGGTGAAATTGAAATACCAGTGAAGATGCTGGTTACCTGCGCCAGGACGGAAAGACCCCATGGAGCTTTACTCCAGCTTGATACTGGGATTCGGTATTGCATGTACAGGATAGGTGGGAGGCTAGGAAATGGTAACGCCAGTTGCCATGGAGCCAATGTTGGGATACCACCCTTGCAGTACTGGGTTTCTAACCAGCAGCCGTGATCCGGCTGGGGGACAATGTCAGGTGGGGAGTTTGACTGGGGCGGTCGCCTCCGAAAGGGTATCGGAGGCGCTCAAAGGTTCCCTCAGAATGGTCGGAAACCATTCGAAGAGTGCAAAGGCAGAAGGGAGCTTGACTGCGACACCGACGGGTGGAGCAGGTACGAAAGTAGGACTTAGTGATCCGGTGGTATAAAGTGGGATTGCCATCGCTCAACGGATAAAAGCTACCCTGGGGATAACAGGCTTATCACTCCCAAGAGTTCACATCGACGGAGTGGTTTGGCACCTCGATGTCGGCTCATCGCATCCTGGGGCTGTAGTAGGTCCCAAGGGTTGGGCTGTTCGCCCATTAAAGCGGTACGCGAGCTGGGTTCAGAACGTCGTGAGACAGTTCGGTCCCTATCCGGCGTGGGCGTAGGATATTTGAGAGGAGCTGTCCTTAGTACGAGAGGACCGGGATGGACTGACCTCTGGTGTACCGGTTGGGTATCAAACCCATGGCCGGGTAGCCAAGTCGGGAAGGGATAAACGCTGAAGGCATCTAAGCGTGAAGCCCCCCTCAAGATGAGATATCCCATCGCAAGAGTAAGACCCCTTGAAGACGACGAGGTAGATAGGGCAGAGGTGGAAGCATGGCAACATGTGTAGCTGACTGTCACTAATAGGTCGAGGGCTTAACCAAGTTGGTTTAGGTTGTCAGAAATGGCAGAGGAAGTAAGAACGGATGAAAGATATGTACAATGTGTGGTTTTGAGGGTATATGCCCTAAGAGAAAACGGAGAGATGAGAGTCGCTTCGTTTTTATAGAATAAGCGCGAGTGGCTCAGTGGTGGAGTACAACCTTGCCAAGGTTGGGGTCGCGGGTTCGATCCCCGTCTCGCGCTCTTATTATGTAAGAAAACGGATTTCCAGAGATGGAAATCCGTTTTTGCGTTACACCCCAAAGTGTATCATATACTTCTGTTCATCGATCGCCTGGCTGATCTTGTCTGCAAGCGCAATGAGGTTGTGATCGTGATTGATTCTTTTGTCGCTGATCACGATATCCTGCAGTGCGGGGAGAGACTCCGGCGGGATTAAGGTAACACCGTATCTGTCGAGGGCAAAGGAGGGGCGGCTGAGGGACTGTGTGTAGGTCCGGATCAACAGCAGCCGCGGCCACCAGTCATTGATATACTTGTCGTCATCGATGGCAACACAGCCATACTTCTGAGGTTCATATTTCACATAATTTTTTTCTGGATCGATTGTATCCATGATTCCAAATTCTGTCTTTATCATAAGCACACCTGAATTCTACAGCAGCTCAGTGTCCCAGTGGATTACTCGCAGGGAACAATTGTTTCAATTAACCGGTCGGCAGTTTCTTCGTCTGCGGCGATGGAAAAGAGATAGACCACTTTGTTATCCTCATTTCGCAGGTAGACGTTCATCTCGAGGTTCTCCGGTATTTTACAGACCATTTTCTGATAAGTCTGGCCGGCCACGGTCACGGGCCGCGGGGCAGTCGGAGTCAGATCGTATTTCCCCCAGAATGCAGAAAATACATTGAGATCGTCCTCCAGAATCTGCTCTATCGGATCACTGTTATACTGAATGACGACTCCAAACAGCGACTGATCCGGAGTGACAGCCAGGAAATCGTAATAGCTTGGGATATAGTCATGAGCGGAAAGTACATTCAGTTCTTCGGCGGTCTGCACAAAGGTATATTCCGGCAGCGTAATACGGATTCCGGCCCAGGGATGCTCATAGACTGAATTCTCGAACCGGCCGGAGGGAAGATGGACGAAAAGAGGGTCCGTTGTGGGCGTCTCTTTCCAGGCTCCCGAGCGTTCGAAGCTGTAGGTATGGCCTTCTATGTCGCGCGTGGTGTCGCTCACCATTATTCCATCGGCATCAAAGTAATACCAGCCGTTTCCATCCCTGATCCAGCCGCCGCGTATCAGGGTGCCGTCAGGGAGCGCATACTGCCATTGATTTCCCTTGTGCAGCCAGCCAGTGCCTTGATTCCTGCTGGCCGTGCTTACCGCGGCATATGCCTCCTGCGGCCGGACAGCCGAAACTGTACCGGCGAGTGCCAGGGACAGACATAATCCTGCGGAAATGGTAAGAAGACGTTGGTTTAATCTCATGAAGCTATGATCCTCCTGTCAGTGGTACCGTCTTGCATGGTGAATTACAGTAAGTGTATCTCTTTTTGGATTGTCTGTCAAATACGAGGATGAATGAGCTGACGTTTAAATTTACAGAAGCCGTAATATCCGCTATAATCAGGACAGAGGCAGTATCAGATAAGACAGCACACCGAGACGAAAGCGAAGAAAGATAAGACCGTGCATTAAGACGAAAGAAAAGCAACCGGACGGGGCTGGAAAGGGGATGGGAATGTGAGTGAACCTGTTGCAAAGCGCCAGATGTTTGAATATGATGGGGATAATCCGTTTCATATCTATAATATTCCCCATTATCCGTTGAGCAGTGATGAACTTCTGTTTAATCACTGGCACGAGGAACTGGAGATTGTTTATACGCTGCAGGGGAACAGTCTGCATTATATTGACGGGACCTGCATCAAGTCACAGCCGGGAAGGCTGATCGTCGTGAACTCAGAAAGCAGTCATAATATCATACCGGACCGCACGGTATATGGAAGTGGAAGAAAAGTGGTGATTGCACTGCTTATTTCACGGGAATTTCTGGAGGGCATATTTCCGGATTTTAAAAACATGTATTTTCTCAATGAGAAGGAGATGACGACTCCGGAAATAGGGAATTTAATGGTGACGCTGTCCCATTACGACGATGAGGCGCAGACGTCATGCTATGAGCGGATTTATATAAAAGGACTGGTACTCCAGCTTCTTTACCATATCACGCAGGAGGGAGTGGCAGAGAAAAATGTGATCCTGCCGTTGAACAATCAGAAGAACCTCGAGAGGCTGAAAGGCGTCCTCCAGTTTATTGAAAACCATTACATGGAAAAGCTTTCTCAGGCAGAGATCGCGGATAAGTTTTACTTTTCCAAAGAGTACTTCGCCCGTTTCTTCAAGAAGCATACGGGGATGACCTTTATTGAGTACTTGACGAAATACCGTCTTCAGAAGGCGCGGATGCAGCTGATGGCTACTAATTCCGGGATTCTTGAGATTGCTCTCAATAA
Source organism: Hungatella sp. (assembly GCF_046966825.1). Taxonomy (NCBI): domain Bacteria; kingdom Bacillati; phylum Bacillota; class Clostridia; order Lachnospirales; family Lachnospiraceae; genus Hungatella; species Hungatella sp. The sequence continues at coordinate 3,992 of NZ_JBKVCZ010000148.1, forward strand.
TGGCTTCTCTGACGACCGGAGACTGATTCTGGCGTTTAAGGAGGAGTATGGCACAACCCCGTTCCAATATAGAAAAATGGAAAGAAATAAAGAAGAATAAAGAATAATAGCGGCTGCATTTTCATGTACAGGTCAATATATGGATGTTTTTGGCTAAAATACGCAAGGAATTCCCTGTCCGTCTCCGTTATAATGAGGATTATAAAAATCAAGTTACAGGAGAGGGGAAGCAATGGGAAAAAAGAAAACCGGTTTATCATGGTCGGAAAAAATTTCTTATGGTATGGGAGACTGCGGAGCCAATGTGACAGTAGCCCTGTGTTCTACATTTTTAACTGCGTATTATACGGACACTGTGGGGATCGCTGCCGCCGCGGTCGGCACTATGATGCTGCTGGCGCGCGTGTTCGATGGTGTCACCGATATTGTCATGGGGGCGATTGTCGATAAAACGAAGACCCGCTGGGGCAAGGCAAGGCCATGGGTGCTGTGGACAGCGCCGCTTATGGCGATCGCTCTGATCCTGGAATTTAATGTTCCCGGAGGTTTAAGCGGAAATGGAAAGCTGGTCTATGCGTATCTGACCTATATTTTCCAGAACTGTATCGTGTATACAGCTAACAACCTGCCGTTTAACGCACTGCTGTCGCGCATGACGCTGAATGTACAGGACCGTGCCTCCGCGGCGACTACGCGTTTCATCATGACTCAGCTTACAACGCTGATTATTAATGCGGTGACAGCAACCCTTTTGTCTACGGCGGGATGGTTCTGGCTGTCGATTATTTACGGCATCGTAACATTTTTAATGTGTCTCATCTGCTTTCTGGGTACCAGGGAGCATATCGGGGAAGACGCGGAAACCGGTGTGGTTCAGGTGGAGAATGTTCCGCTGAGTACAGCACTGCCGGCACTTTTCAAAAACAGGTATTTTTATATTCAGAGTCTGCTGTTTATGTTTCTGTATATTGGAATCGTCAGTACCGGTTCCACAACATTTTATTTTTGCAATATCGTTTTAAATAATCTGGGTTACTTAACCTACATATCCATGGCTACTACGATTCCGGCCATCATCGTGAATCTTATGCTGCCGAAGGCCATTCAGAGATATGGAAAATGGAAACTGATGATTGGCGGTGCATTCCTGATGGCTCTGGGCGGGCTAATTATCGGTGCGGCCGGTTCCAGTTTCCCGCTGGTTCTTCTGGGGCTGATCATAAAAGGAACGGGAATGGGACCGATCATGTCCGGTATCTTTGCAATGACCGCGGATGTCGTGGATTACGGTGAATGGAAGACCGGAGTCCGCTCGGAAGGACTGGTCAACTGCTGTACATCCTTCGGTATGAAGGTTGGAATCGGCCTCGGCTCTGCCCTCTGCACCTGGCTCATTACCATGGGCGGATATGATGGGACCGCCGCGGTGCAGCCGGCTTCCGCTGTTACTATGATTCGGTTCGGGTTTGGTTACAGCGGTGCGATCATCGCGGTGATTTGCCTGGTTCTGTGCTTCATGATGAATATCGATAAGTATATTGTGGCGATTCAGAATGACCTGGAAGCAAAACGGAATATAAAATAGAGAGGTACAGATAACTATGTCAGAAATGAGTGATACAATTCGTAAACTGTTTCGGGAGGGGGATGACCGGCGGGATGCCGGTCTCACCACACCGGAGGGAATCCGGCGTTTTGACGATATCGTCTATGGGGAAGATGCAGAGCGGCAGATTCTCGATGTATACCGTCCAAGAGACAAGGCGGGGGTACTCCCGGTTATTGTAAGTGTTCATGGCGGCGGCTGGGTGTATGGTGACAAGGAGAGGTACCAGTACTACTGTATGGATCTGGCATGCCGCGGATTCGCAGTCGTAAATTTCACCTACCGTCTCGCACCGGAATATAAATTTCCCGCGGCGCTGGAGGACACAAATCAGGTGTTTGCCTGGGTGCTGGATCATGCGGAGGAATATGGTTTTGACCGGACGCGGATTTTCGGTGTGGGGGATTCCGCCGGGGCCCACAATCTGGGGCTTTATGCCGCTGTCTGCACAAACCCGGAATATGCGGCAAAGTATTCCTTTCAGCCGCCTGAGGGATTTGTGCCGACGGCTGTTGCACTGAACTGCGGCGTCTACCGGGCGCCGGTCTCTGAAGACGAGAAGGACCAGAGCAATCTGCTTATGGCGGACCTTCTGCCGGAGAGAGGGACGAAAGACGAATACGAGAAAATCAGCCTTGTGAATTACGTGACCAGTCAGTATCCGCCGGTGTTTCTCATGACGGCTGCCGGAGATTTTCTGAGAGAACAGGCGCCGCTTCTGGTGGAGAAGCTGATGGAGTTTGAGATTCCGTTTGTATACCGGTATTATGGCAGCGCGGACCGGCCTCTGGGTCACGTGTTCCACTGCAACATCCGCCTGCAGGAGGCTTCGCGGTGCAACGATGAGGAATGCGATTTTTTTCGAAGCTATTGCTGATTCACAGCGGCCAGCTGATCCAGAATCGTGAGAACTTCGGAGAACTCATACATGCTGTAATCAGCCAGTGTACGGTCAAAATGAAAACGGTCGTCGATAAGGCGAGAGCCAGCAGATAGCCCCGGTCTTTTATTTCTTTTAGAAGGCCGGGTATCATTTCTTCAGACACTGAAACATGTGGTTCAAATATACGATTTCACTGTCGGTCAGAACACCGTCCATATCAAAGATCACTGCTTTTATCATCTGAAATTCTGTCATCCATTTCCGGTTCCGACCGATACATTCCGATCTGTGCCTTTCCGGTAGCAACCATCTCTCCGGCAAGCGCGGGCGCGTCATTGTCCAGTCCCATCCTGCATCGAATGGCCAGTTCCAGCGCCATACCCAGATTAATTCCATATAGAACCGTCAGCCGCGGGTCTGTATCTGTCAGCGCGGCTGCACATTTATAAGGAGATCCGCCGATCATATCGCACAGTATGAGAAGCTCGTCACAAGTCTGCATGGTTCCGACTGCATCTTTTAAATGTTCCATCAATGTATCCCAGCTTTGCCCGGATTTAAAATCCACGGCAGCCAGCAGCTCCTGATGTCCAATCAGCAATTCCACCGCGCTGACCAAACCGGAGGCAAACTGCCCATGTCCTGTGATAATCAATCCTGTCATGCATTTCTCCATTCTTCTTGTATTTGCCGCAGCTTTTATTTTATAATCTCCTATATCATATACTATATATATAAAAAACGCAATTCCCCGTCCCTATCCGGATGTAGTTTTCCATGTTTTCTCCCCGGACTTCAGAAATGTCAGAAAATCTAATAATTTCCACCAAAAACAGAATTGCTATCTCTTCAGGAAACGCTTAGAATAAAATCAGAACATTCTGTTAAAAATCGGGGGATTGCAGTATGAAAATTGGAAAAAAGATACTTCTGACCAGTGTATCCTTGATTACAGCCGGTATTCTGGCAGCGGGAGGGATTATCAGCTCGGTTTACATAAGACGTCAACTGGACAGTACGGGGGTGTATGTGGAGACGTTGGTTGACCAGATCGCCGTCAATATCGGAACGAGAACACGGGAATATGAGGATACGATGTTAAATATGGTGCAGAACTGGGATTTGTTCGGCAGCTATTTAAATAAAAAGGACAGCAATATCTATTACAACCGCCGCGCCGTGGCTTCCTTCGTGAATCAGAGAAACACATCGAGGTCGCCAATCCTGGATTTCTACGCATTGGACAACAGCTCGGTGATTACCTATTATGATTATAAAACACAGAGCTTTAAGGATGTGAACCAGGAGATTGCAGACTATATCCGGGTCAACAGAAAAGTAATACCGAAGGGCGCCATTTGGAGGTGTTTTGCCTCAGAGCCGGAAAAGGTCTACATGATCCGGTCCATTTACAGCCCGGTCAGGCTGGAATATGACGGTGTGATCGCGGTGGGGATCAGCAGGGATCTATTTGAACGTCAGTTTCTGGCACTGGAACAGAGCAAAAATGGAAAGGTTACCATCCTAAACCCGGAGGGGGAGGTGATCTTTGGAAGGAACGGCGAACAATTAAATCCTGCGTCCATTCTGGAGAAGAGCAGAGAGTCCGGTGATTCCCGCCAATTAATCAGGAGCGGAAGCAGGAGCTATCTGGTCCGAAATAAGGAAACCGAGGACAAGAAGTGGAACGTGATCTATCTTATTAACGAGCAGGAGCTCTTCGGTCCCATGAATCAGATGCTGGTGGCGATTCTGATCGTCTGCTCTGCGACCATACTGGCGGCGGTAATCTGCGCCGCAGTGATCTCTGGCAGTATTACGAGGGGAATCCGCCAGCTGTATGATCACATCCAGCGCCTCAAGCAGGGGGAGTGGACCACGCTCTCCGTCCCCTATTCCAAAGATGAGATCGGCCAGATTACCATTGCATTCAACGATATGGCGGTCAGCTTACAGGACATGGTGGAGCATCTGGCCAGACAGAAGCTGGAGACGGAGCAGGCGGAGTATAAGGCGCTTCAGGCGGAGTACGGGGCACTTCAGGCGAGAGTGAATCCACATTTTATTTTCAATGCCATGGAGTCCTTAAATGCCGTTGCCAAATTAAACGGACAGGACACAATCGCCTCCATCTGTACGTCTCTGGGACGGCTGATGCGTGTGGCCATTAACCGGAGAAAGAGCACTGTGACGCTTAAGGAGGAGCTCAGCTATGTCAGTGACTATCTGGAGGTCCAGAAATTCATGATGGAGGACCGGCTGGAGGTATTTTTTGATGTGGAACCGCAGGCGGAGGAGTACCAGGTGCCTTCTCTGCTTTTACAGCCGCTGGTGGAAAATGCGGTCATTCATGGGGTGGAGAATTTAAGTGAGGGGGCAGTAATCTTTGTCTCATCGGATCTGATTGCCGGGCCGAAGGGAGAAGCGGCCGTGGTGATACAGATTGCAGATAACGGAGCGGGAATGGACGAGGAGACTCTGAAACGATACTGCGATTTTTCTGTCAGTGCGGAGGAAGACAGTTCCAGCCATTTCGGCCTGGTAAGCGTAGAGAAACGGATAAAAATTCTGTACGGGCAGGAGTACGGAATTACAGTGTCGAGCCAGGTGGGGAAGGGGACCGTCGTGAAGGTAGTCCTTCCTGCCCTCGACAGAAACGGGGGATTTACATGATTAAAATTATGGTAGTCGATGACAATGCTCTCGTCCGGAGGGCTGTCTGCGAAACGATTGACTGGGCGGCCATGGGCTGCGAAATCGAGGGAAGGCTGACGAATGGGATCGAGGGATTCCAATATGCGAAGGAGCATCATCCGGACATCATCATCACCGATATTAAAATGCCTGGAATGGATGGCCTGGAGATGGTTAAGGCCTTGAAAGAGGAGTACGATACGTTTTCGTCCATTGTCATTACCGGTTTCGACGAGTTTCAGTATGCGCAGCAGGCGCTGCGGCTGGGGGCCGCGGATATTCTGCTGAAGCCGATTGAAAATAAGGAGCTGGTGGAGACGGTGAGGCGGATTGCCAGGGGGAGTGTGGAGGTGAGGGACGGAGTCGGAGGCCTGAAGGGAGAAAGAAACCTGTCTGGAGAAGGAAAAACGACCGGAAATGTAAGCCTCAATGGAACGTGCAGCCTGACCGAAAATCAAATCCTGACTGAAATGGCCCGAGAGGAGCATATGCAGTATCTGGAAGAGAAGAAGGAGGAGCACTACGCCATAGTAGTGCGCCGGGCGCTGGCGTATATGCGGGAAAACTTAAGCAGGAAGATCACTCTGACGGAACTGGCCGACTACGCAGGATTGTCGGCGGCTCATTTAAGCCGGCTGATCAAAAAGGATACGGGGAAGAGTTTTATCGACGTTCTCAATCAGATTCGCCTGGAGACAGCGGTCAATCTGCTCCGTGAGGGCAGATATAAGGTCTATGAGGTATCCAACATGGTGGGAATCGACAATTATGCGTATTTTTATCAGTTCTTTAAAAAAGAAACGGGAAAATCACCGACGGAGTATATTCAGAACGGAACGTAATACATGTATCCCGATCGGGAGTCCGCCTGGTAATTTGACATCGCAGATAAAAAAAAGATGTCATAATAACTAATAAAATATCATTTCTATTAAATTGTTTGTGCATGTTGAATGATATACAATAGTGTCAGTGGGAACCCCAAGAACAAAGAAAAGGAGAAGAGATATGAGAAAGAGAGAAAAAAGATGGGTTAGTCTGGCACTGGCGTCATGTATGGCCATCGCGGCTGTGACGGGATGCAGCTCGGGATCCGGGAAGACCGGAGAGACGAAGAGTGCTGCTCAGGCAGAGACAGAAGCAAAAGCAGAGGCAAAGAAAGAGGAGGGGAAGGAAGAGAAAAAAGAGGAGAGCAAAGAGGAAGTTACACTGACATTTCTTCACCACATGGGGGAACAGGGGAAGAAAGACGGACTGGTAGCGCTGTCGGAAGCATTTACGAAGAAGTATCCGAACATAAAGATCGAAGTGGAGTTCCTTTCCAGAGATGATTTTATCAATCAGTACAAACAGCGGGTAGCGGCGGACAATGCGCCTGATTTCATCAATTACCGGCCGTTTGAGACGCCGGAGGTTATCGAAGCCGGGTTGGTGGAACCGCTGGACCCTTCTATTTTCCCGGATAATATCGATAAGAATTGCATCGATTCCATATCACTGGACGGAAAAATCTATGGAATTCCTCTGGACAGAGGCGGATACGGCTTCTATTACAACAAAAACATGCTGGAGAAGGCGGGAGTGAAGCCGGAGGATTTAGATACGATGTCGGGAGTTTTAGAGGCCTGCCAGAAGATAAAGGATGCGGGAATGGTTCCGCTGGCTTCCGGTTATGCGGAATCCTGGACAGAGAATATCATCATCGAGGGCCAGACTTTTACGGGACCGATGGTTGCCGATCCGATGATTTTTGAGAAACTGATGAGTGGGGAAAAGAAGTTTTCCGATTATCCGGAGTTTGTAGACATTATTACGCACGGTCAGAAGCTGGTTCGCGATTACGCGCTGGTAGATGAGAAGGCGGCAAGCCAGCAGGCTTCCGACCAGTATGCGCAGTTTGGACGCGGCGACGCAGCCATGATGATGCAGGGAACATGGGCGATCTCCGATATCCGTATTGCACAGAAGGCAGCAGGCAATACGGATGAGTTTGGATTTACGTATTATCCATGGTCTGATGATCCTGCAAAGAACTATATGCCGGCCAATGCCGATGACTCCTTCATGATTTCGTCCGGGAGCAAGCACATGGAAGAGGCCATGCTGTTCGCAGAGTTTGTTCTGACACCGGAGGCGGGAAAAGTATGGGCCAACGCATCGGGCTGTATCAGTGCTCTCTCGGGCGTCAGCGCGGATAATCCGGATCCGCTTCTTACGATCTTTACAGAGGTTCTGGACGAAAAGGGATACTATTTTGAGATGAATCCGGGCCTGGCGGGCCAGTATTACCAGGATTTTGACAAGATCTATATCGAGGGAAGAATTGCGGGGGATTCTCCGGAGACGGTGATCGAGAAGTGGCAGAAATCATTTGACAATATCCGGGCTACAGGGGGCTGACGGGAATTGACGAAAAGGGAGCGGCCGGAAATGCGGCGGCTCCCTTTTCCTAAAGGAGGCGTATGCTATGAAAGGCAGATGGAAGTCTGTTAAGAGAAACAGTATTGATTTTATGTTTTTACTCCCGGCCGCCCTGGTATTCCTTTTCGTCATCGCAGTCCCGTTTTTTCAGGCGTTCGGGATTGCGTTCACAAACTGGAACGGTCTGTCGAAGGAGTATGATTTTGTGGGGCTTAAGAACTTAACCGCCCTGTTTCACGATACACAGACGATCAATGCAGTCTCCAATACTATGGAGTACACGGTAATTACCTGCATCGGCGTCAACATCCTGGCACTGGCCATAACCGTAGGATTAAACTTAAACGTCGCAGGCAACCGGTTCTTGAAAAGCGCCATGTTCCTTCCGATTATCGCCAGCCTGGTAATCACGGCTTTTATCTGGCAGAGAATTTATGGAGACGTATTTCCGGTGAACTTCGGCATTGTAAGTCCGCTTACCAGGCTGACCACGGTGATTCCGGGAATTGCCCTGATGTGTCTGTGGCGGGATACGGGACTGGCCATGGTGATCTACAACGCCGGTATTCAGTCGGTGCCCGGAGACCTAAAGGAGGCGGCCCGAATCGATGGGGCAAACGCGTGGCAGTCCTTCTGGAACGTGACATTTCCCATGCTGGCCCCGGCCTTTACCACCTGTGTCACACTGTGGCTGGGGTATGGGTTAAAAGTCTTCGACTATCCGAAGGCAGCAACGGGTGGGGGACCGGGAAAGGCGTCCGAGACGTTTTCCCTGTTCGTATACAATCATTTCTTCACGAATAACAGGGCCGGATACGGGCAGATGGCCGGCCTGGTGATGCTGATCTTCGTGGTGGTAATCACGGGAGTGGTTACGAAGCTGCTGCGGAAGAGGGAGGTGCAGCTGTGATGGGAAAGAAATTACATACGGCCTCCGGCCGGCGTTTTATCCTGCTGAGCCTGGTCATGTGGTGTGTGACGATTCTGTTTTTGGCTCCGTTTTACGTCCTGATTATCTATGCGTTTAAGCCGAGGGAGGCGACCATGCTTAAGAACCCCCTCGCATTTCCGGATACGCTCTATCTTCAGAATTTTGTGGAGGCGGTGCAGAAATCTGATTTCCTGAGGGCCTTTACCAATTCCACGGTATCTACCGTGTGCGGAGTCGTTGTTCTGGTTCTCATCTGTTCCATGGCGGCCTATATCGTGGTGCGGCGGGGAAACAACCGGTTTTACGGAGTCTGGCAGTACATTTTCCTGGCTTCCGTCATGCTGCCGTTTCAGACCATCATGTTTCCGCTCTATAAGAATCTGATGAACCTTCATCTCTTAAACAGCCGTCCAGCCTATGTGCTCGTGTCTGTGGGATTTCAGATGGGCTTTGACATCTTCCTCTACTGCGGCTTTATCAAAACCGTTCCGGTGGAACTGGAGGAAGCGGCGGCGATCGACGGATGCAGCAGGATGGGGACCTTTTGGAGAATTGTTTTTCCATTATTAAAGCCGGTTACCATGACGGTTGTCGTATTATCGGCGCTGGGAATCTGGAATGACTATCAGATCGCCCTGGTTGTGGTATCCAAGGAGGCCGTGAGGACACTGCCCGTGGCGCAGCAGTCATTTATCGGGCAGCAGATCTCGTATCTGAATCTGGCGTCTGCGGCGTGCCTCCTCTCGATTCTTCCCATGTTTTTCTTATTCCTGTTTTTACAGAAATTCATCGTGCAGGGAGTGACCGCGGGGGCGGTTAAGGGATAGATTTATCAAAAAGGAGATGTAATATGAAAATAAACAGAACGGATCTGCCCGGAAGGGCGCGGGAACTGGCGGCAGCCATACAGAAACGGTATCCGAAGGCGGATGAGTATCCATACCGTTCCTGGAGCTATCCGCAGGGCTATCTTTTGATGGGGTTTATTCATTTATGGGAGAAAACAGGGGATGAGTTGTACTACCAGTATGTGCTTGCATACTGTCTGGACCATGTGGAGGAGGACGGAAGTGTCCGGGGCTTTACGGGATGCAGCATGGACGACATGATGACTGGGGCCGTGCTGGTCTGGATGTATGAGCATACGGGGGAGAAACGGTTTGAGACGGCATGCAGAAAGATCCGGGAAACCTACCGGGATTATCCGCGGACGAGAGAAGGAGGGTTTCTTCATAACCGTACCGAGTTTCCGGGAGAAATGTGGGTGGACGGCGTCTTTATGGGGCAGATGTTTTTATGCCGGTACGGTGCCGTATTCGGGGAGACGGAGTGTTTTGACGAGGCGGTGCTGCAGCTGGAACTGATTTACCGGTACTGCCATGTGCACGACGGTCTTTTGGTACACGCCTACAGTGAGGACTGTCTGGCTCCCTGGGCTGGTCCGGAGGGCAGGTCAGGATGTGTCTGGAGCGAGGGGCTGGGGTGGTATGCCCTGATTCTGACTGAAGTTCTCGATCTCCTTCCAGCCGGTTATGAGGGAAAGAGGATGGTGGAGAATCAGCTGAATCAGCTGCTGGCCGGCCTGGAGAAATATCAGAACCGGGAGAACGGTCTGTGGAGACAGGTAGTAGATCGCACCGATGACGTGGATAACTGGTGCGACACCTCGGGAAGCGCCATGTTTCTGTACACCTGGAAATGGGCGGCGGATAAGGGAATAGTGCCGGTGGCGACGGCGGGGGCGGTCTTAAGAAAAGGATACGAAGGGCTTCTTGCCCGCATCGTCCCGGGGGAAGACGGGCTGCCTGATGTCCATACGGCGTGCCAGGGGCTCTGCGTCCAGAAGTGTTATGAGGACTATATCCATTATCCAAAGACCGTAAATGCACAGGAGGCGGTATGCGGCTGCCTGTGGGCTTTGGCGGCAGCGATTGGTTAGGGTGTGTTTGAACAGACCAATGCATTACGGGCAAACAAAAAAGGAGAAGCGTATGAAAGCGTTAATTGTAGATGGGGAAGGCCGTTTATCGGTGGAAGAGGTAAGCATGCCGCAGATTGGCCCGTGCCAGGCTCTTGTGAAAATGGAGAGCTGCGGGGTGTGCAACGGAACGGATAGTAAGCTGATTCACAGGACATTTAAGAATTTCCACACATACCCTGCCATACTGGGGCACGAAGGTGTGGGAAAAGTGGTAAAAACGGGAGAATTTGTGGAAAACCTTCATGTGGGCGACCGTGTGCTGCTCCCATTTCTGGAGGAGGCGGCCGATGGATACGTTCCGGGATGGGGCGCCTATGCGGAATACTGTGTGGTGGGAGATGAGAAGAGCGCCATCCGTCATGGGATGGGTCCTGGCACAAAACAGTGGAACGAGGCCTATGCGGCTCAGACCGTTATACGGCCGGAGGATCGGGTGGATGCGGTGGGAGCTTCCATGATCATCACGTTTCGGGAGGTCTTAAGCGCCATCCGAAGGTTCGGATTCCAGCCTAATGAGACCGCAGTGGTATTCGGCGCGGGTCCGGTAGGGCTCTGCTTTACCAGGTTTTTAAAGCTGCTGGGGCTTAAGACGGTCATCACCACGGATATTCTGGAGGACAAGGTGGAAACCGCGAGGCGGATGGGGGCCGATTACGCGTTTCATTCTGCCTCCTGTAATGTGACGGAGGAGGTGAAACGGATTTTCCCGGATGGCGTGGATTATGTGGTGGACGCGGTGGGCGTCAATGCACTGATTAACCAGGCGATGGGGCTGGTGAAATACAACGGAAAAATCTGCTGCTACGGTATCTCTCCTGAACTGTCCATGAAGCTGGACTGGAGCAGCGCCCCCTATAACTGGACGCTCCAGTTCGTGCAGTGGCCCAGCAAGAGGGAGGAG
>NZ_JBKVCZ010000149.1:0-15309 GCF_046966825.1 Hungatella sp.
TCGGAGTAACAGGATTTGAACCTGCGACCTCTCGGCCCCCAGCCGAGCGCGCTACCAAGCTACGCCATACTCCGTTTCTGGTCACTATGGTATTATAGCAGAAAGTTTGCGATTTGAAAAGTATATTTGTTGAAATATTTTATATTTTAAGATATGATGGTAAGGACGATATGATTCATGGAGAAAAGACAGGTGAGAAAGAATATGAAACCGATCGTGAGTTTTGATGTAGATATGACACTTTTGGACCATAAGGACTGGACGATACCGGACAGCGCCATGGAGACCCTGGAACGGCTCCGGGAAAATTACACCATTGTGCTGGCCACCGGACGCGACATGGATTCCAGCTTCAGCGTCGTGTTAAAGGAACAGATCAGGCCGGATGCCATCATTCATTTGAATGGAACGAAGATTACGGTGGGGGACACGATTATATACGAGCATCTGTTTGATAAGGAACTGATGAAAAAGATCATTGCCTATGCACAGGAGGATGCAGCCTGCAGCGTGGGAGCCAGTGTGGGCGGGTATGATTACTACGTGCATCCGGAAGTGGTGAACCGCCACGATACGGATCTGTGGGGAGAATGCGGACGCCGGTTTGCGGACCCGTGGAAGCTTCCTGATTTGGATGTCAGGACAATGGCATACATTGGAGATGAAAAGGGTGCAAAGGCCATGGGGGCCCGGTTTCCCGAGGTAAATGTGCACATGTTCGCGGAAAAACGGGGCGCGGATGTGGTGGAGAAGACAGCCAGCAAGGCTATGGGGCTGATCCGCCTCTGCGACTATTTTAATATCCCTCTTTCCAGTACGGTGGCGTTTGGGGACAGCATGAACGATTACGATATCGTGAAGACGGCAGGCATCGGAATCGCCATGGGAAACGCCATGGAAGAGCTCAAGGAAGCCGCGGATTATGTGACTGATGCCGTGGATTCGGACGGAATCCGCAATGCCTGTGTGCATTTTGGGCTGATCCGGTTATAAGGGTGTGTGGCATTACTTTTATGAAAATATACAGGGAAGGAAATAAGTAGCATGGCAAAACATTATGATATTTTTATCATAGGCGGCGGGCCTGGCGGTTATACGGCTGCGCTTAAGGCAGCAGGGCTGGGGCTTAAGACTGCAATTGCAGAGAAGGAAAAACTGGGCGGGACCTGTGTCAATAAGGGGTGTATTCCGACGAAGGCTCTGCTTCATGCCTCCAGTATGTTTGCAGCGTTTCAGAGCTGTGATGTTTTTGGAGTATCGGCTGATTTCATTTCTTTTGACTTTAAGAAAATGCAGGACTATAAGAAACGTTCTGTAAAAGAGTACCGGAAGGAAGTTCGGGAATCGATTGAAAATGCGGGGGTCGACTATATCGAGGGAACGGCAACGATCCGCCGGGGACGGACCGTGGAGGTCAACAGTCCATCAGGTAAAGACTATTACGAGGCAGATCACATCATTATCGCAACGGGGGCGAAACCGGTGATACCGGATATTCCGGGAGCGATGCTGCCGGGCGTTCTGACGAGTGACCGGCTGCTGGCTTCCGATACCTGGAATTACGACCGTCTCACGATCATTGGCGGCGGTGTGATCGGAGTAGAATTCGCAACGATATTCCAGGCGCTGTGCTCCCATGTGACGATCATCGAAAGCCGGGAGCATTTACTGGGACCTATGGACAACGAAGTTTCCGAGGTCCTGGAAAATGAACTGAGACGGAAAGGAATCGCTGTCCAGTGTGAGGCAAAGGTCCTGGAAATCCGCGAGGAGGAACAGGGACTCATCTGCGTTTACGAGGCGGGGGGAGAGGTACGGACGATCCGTTCCGGCCAGATTCTCCTGGCAGCAGGCCGAAAGCCGAATCTGGACGGACTTTTTGGACGGGATGTCAGCCTTGCCATGGAAGACGGATGTCTTAAGACGGATTCGGAGTTTCGGACCAGTGAACCCGGCATTTACGCCATCGGCGATGTGACGGCCGGCAAGATGCTGGCTCATGTGGCGGCGGCCGAGGGTACTTATGTGGTTGAAAAGATCGTGGGTGTGCATCACACCATACGGCTTTCCGTGGTTCCGAACGGCATGTTTGTGGAACTTCCGGTCGTGCCGGGATGCATTTATACCGAGCCGGAGATTGCTTCTGTCGGAATTACGGTGGAAGAAGCGAAGGCCCATAACATGAAGGTGCGCTGCGGGCGCTACTCCATGAGCGGTAATGGCAAATCCATCATTACCAGAGAACAGAGCGGATTTATTCATCTGATTTTTGAGGAATATTCCGGGACCATTGTCGGCGCTCAGATCGTCTGTCCGCGGGCCACTGATATGATCAGTGAGATGGCGACTGCTATCGCAAATGGCCTGACAGCGGATCAGCTCATGCTTGCCATGAGGGCCCATCCGACTTACAGCGAGGGCATAACGGCGGCAATCGAGAATTATTATGAAGCAAAAGGAGACGAAAGGTTATGATTCAAGAGAGAATTGCAGCATTACGAAGCCTGATGGCGGAGCGCCAGATTGACGCTTACATGATTCCAACCTCCGATTTTCATGAGTCGGAATACGTGGGCGATTATTTTAAATGCAGGAAATTTATAACTGGTTTTACAGGGTCCGCCGGTACGGCGATTATCACGCAGACAGAGGCGAGACTCTGGACCGACGGCCGGTATTTCGTACAGGCGGCGAAGCAGCTGGAGGGAACCGGCGTGCTCCTCATGAAATCGGGTCAGGAGGGCGTTCCGACCGAGGAAGAGTATCTGGCAGAGGTTATGCCTCAGAACGGAACCCTGGGTTTCGACGGCCGTGTCGTCAACAGCCAGCTGGGAGAGAAGCTGGAAGAACTTCTGGAAGACAAGCACGTGAAATTTTCCTGGAAGGAAGATCTGGTGGATCTAATCTGGGAAGACCGTCCGGCGTTATCTGCTGAACCGGTCTGGATTTTAAAAGAAAACTACGCGGGTAAATCAGCAGCGGATAAGATTGCTGATTTAAGGGAAGCGATGAAGAAGGAGAAGACCACGGTCCACGTCCTCACCACGCTTGATGATATCGTGTGGCTGTTAAATATCCGTGGAAATGACGTTGTATGCAATCCCGTAGTCCTTTCCTATGCATTGGTGACGATGGAACGGTTCTATTTATTTATCAATGAGGCGGTTCTGGACAGCGAAGTGAAATCCTATTTAAAAGAGCTGGGCGTTACCGTACGGCCGTATAATGATATTTACGATGCGGTGAGCCAGTTAAAGGGGCAGAAGGTGCTTCTGGAGACAGCGAAGACCAACTATGCGATCATCAGCAATCTGGATGAATCCAATGCAGTTGTTGACCGTATGAATCCGACTGCTCCGGCCAAAGCAGTCAAAAATCCGGTTGAGATCGAAAATATGAAGAAGGCCCATATCAAAGACGGTGTGGCCATGGCGAAGTTTATCTGCTGGCTGAAAAAGAATATTGGAAAGCAGACGATCACCGAGCTTGACGCGGAGCATTACCTGGATAATCTGCGCGCAGAGCAGGAGGGAAATCTGGGACTTTCGTTCCATACCATATCCGCTTATGGGGCAAATGCGGCGATGTGCCACTATTCCGCGACGCCGGAGAGCAATGCGGCTTTGGAGCCTAAAGGACTCTATCTGGTAGATTCTGGCGGACAGTATTATGAGGGAACAACCGATGTGACGAGAACGATCTCCCTGGGAGAGACGACGGAAGCAGAACGGGAACATTTTACCCTGAGCGTCATCAGTATGCTGCGTCTGGCCGCTGTAAAGTTCTTATATGGGTGCAGAGGACTTACCCTGGATTATGTGGCGAGAGAGCCGCTCTGGAGCAGAGGACTGAACTTTGACCACGGAACCGGCCATGGAGTAGGTTACCTGTTAAATGTTCACGAACGCCCCAACGGTATTCGCTGGCGTATGGTGCCGGAGCGTCAGGACAACTGCGTACTGGAAGAAGGCATGGTGACTTCCGACGAGCCGGGCATATATATTGAAGGCAGCCACGGCGTACGTACGGAAAATCTTATTGTCTGCAAGAAGGCAGAGAAGAACGAATACGGCCAGTTTATGGAATTTGAGTTTCTGACCTTTGTGCCGATTGATTTGGAAGCACTCGATAAATCCCTGATGAACGAGCGGGATGTGGAACTTTTAAACAGCTATCACAGCGCAGTATATGAGAAGATATCCCCGTATTTGACAGCGGAAGAGGCCGAATGGCTGAAGGAAAATACGAGGGCGATATAAGCAGGAGTAAATAAAAAAGGCATATAAACGATATAAGGCGGAGCCATGCGGTGTGGATCCTGTCAGGGGCGGTGAAAAATAGATTTTCATCGTCTTCCTGACGGGAATTCACGATCGCTATGGTTCCGCCTGTTTTGGGGTTATTTCTTTACGAAGCCGCATCAGAAGCGGAATAATCGCTTCCCAATCCTCGTGATTCAGTTCTTTCAGCAACTCCACGGCCCTGCGGAACTGTGGCGGTTCCGCCATTTCGGTATCAAAGAATTCCAGCGGCGTAATTTCCAGGTAATCGCATATTTCGAAGAATTGTTTCATGGAAGGCATGGAGCGGCCAGAGGAAATACCCTGAATGTAACTCTTATTTTTACCAAGATCCAGACTCATCTGGTATTCTGAGACATCCTTTTTTAAACGGAGCTCTGTAATTCTGTTTCTGACAAACTGTTCATTCATTCTTATCACCTCTATGGTTAATCATAAAGGATAATCTTTCCCAACATTCCGTTTTATATGCGTAATAATGGCAGAAAAATCGGTTGCATATACGGATAAAAAGCGTTATTATATAAGTTAGAAAAACGAAAGAGAATGATAAAAAGAAAGTGCGTGCCTATAGGGCGAGAGGATGTCCGATGACAGAATATTTAAAAAAGAGGAAGGATAAATGGTCCTGGAAAAACTGGGCTTTTTTATGCGGCCTCATCTATATCCTGATTATGGCGGGAATGTTTGGCTGCAGCCGAATGCAGTCCGGAGGGGCGGCAGGCGGCTTGATCGCGGCTGTGTTTGTTGTATCTTTGGCGGCAATGGCCGTGATGACTGTGATTTCTTATCCGGTGAGGAGGGAAAAAGAGATAATGCAGGAGTGTGGCCAGGAGCAGGACGGGCAGGAGGTGCGGGATGCATTGTACCGGAGACTGGGGGAGTTTGCCGATACGGTCCTGTTTGAGTATCGATACCGGGATGGAGCGATTCTATTTACACCGAACGCTTCCGGTCAGATCGAGATTCCGGTTTTAAAGAGTGTGCTGGAGAAATACGTGAAGCGTCCGCCGGCGCAGGGCGAAAACAGATGCTTTGAGTTTCGTATGAAAGCGAATATGGAAGAATATCGCTGGTGTATCTGTCACATCAGGGTAGAGTACGACGGGGCGGATACACCTGTTTGTCTGATCGGAAAACTGGATGATATCACCAAACAGAAGGAGCGGGAGGAGCAGCTTCTCTTTCAGTCCACCAGAGACGGTTTAACCGGCGTGTATAATAAGACGGCATTTGAATATATGATGGAAGAAACCTTAAAAAGAGGCAGCCGCGGCTGTTTATATATGATCGATATTGATAATTTCAAGGATGTGAATGATCAGTACGGCCATCCGGCCGGGGATAAGATTCTCGTTAAAATAGGGGAACTGCTGCGTGAAATTTTCCGGGATTCCGACTTGATTGGCCGGGTGGGAGGCGATGAATTCGTGGTCTATTCCGAGTGCGGCGAGACGAAAACAAGGGCGATGAAGCTTTTAAACGGCACAGCGGATTTTACAAAGGAGGGCGAGCACCGGATTTCTGTGAGTATCGGAATCGCAGCAAGCACCGGTGAGCTGGACGAAGAGTATCAGGAACTGTTTTCCAAAGCCGATCAGGCGATGTACCGGGCGAAACAGGAGGGGAAAAACCGGATTGCCTGGTATGAGGAGTAGACGAGAAGAAGAGAAGTAAAAAGAGGATTGGAATAAGGATAAGAAAAAATGGCTGCGTGGAAAACGCGGCCATTTTTTGCGCAGCGGGCAGTAAGATGGGGGAAATGATAAGGAGGGATTTCTAATTCTGATCGTCGGGCAGATCTACCAGAGTGTAGGCGTGGTTGATGCAGGGTAAGAAAATTTCGATAATGTTCGAGGTGCGGATTTTTAAACTGGACGTATTGATACAGGGATGACAGCCGAGAAATTCCTGTTCAAGAATAGCCTTGTCAATCAGCAGGCGGACACGGTTTTCTTTATCATTCATCAGGCCCAGAACGGAGACGGAGCCAGGCGTTATGTTCAGATACTCTTCCATAAATTCCGGTTCTGCAAATGAGAGTCTGGCTGATCCGATTTGTTTTGACAGGACTGCCGTCCGAAATTTTTTATGTCCCGATATCATGAGAAGATAAAAACAGTTTTTCTGTGCATTGCGCAGAAATAAATTTTTACAGATATTTGTGTTTAAAAGCGTATCGATATCATGGCATGCTTCTATCGTAGCGGTCGGATCATGATCCAGACGCTGATAGGTAATTCCCAGCTTGTCCAGGAGATCGTAAGTGTGTATCTCTTTATTAAGACGCCCGGCAGGATTTGCGGGCCGTCCGGTATATAGGGTACGGTCTAAGTGAAAGTCTGGTATGGGGGTAACACATTCTCCAGGAGTAATATTTGTCATATGGAGTGCCTCTTTCTGTTTGAAATCTGTCAAAGGAGTAATAAGAATCCTGGTGTTATTATACTAGAGTGTGGGAAAAATGCAAGTGTAAGCAGAGAGGTAAGCAGAACGGACGGAGGAGACGGATAAATGGGCCGTGATTTGTAACTGATACAGGATTGACGGGGCAATGTTTTTTTCGATGGTTTTATACAGCGTCTTGTATTATAATAAGTTTTATAGAGGGAATGGTTATCGATTGATTGTAACGATAGAATGGCTTTTGCTGAATATTATATTTAGGAAGTTATCATATTTGGCAGTTTAGCAGCGGAAAGTGTTGGAGGGAGCCAAATACGCCATGAACATAAAAGAAGAAAAAGGAAGGCAAAATCAAATGATTGAAAACCGGCTGAAAGCGGAAAGACCGAGATTAGTGACAGAAAAGGCGACAAAAGGAAAGCGTGATGATAAAGCTGCAAAAGACAGCAGCTCAAGGCAGGAGAAGAATAAAGCGTCCAATACAGGCAGGAAGATGGGACGAAAGCCGGATTCGGGGGAGAAATCATCGGATCAGAAAAAAGGGCCTAAAAAGGAGCAAAGAGCAGGCGGAAAAGGAAACTGGGGCAATGACAGCCAGAAACCGAAGTACGATACAGGCAGGAACAGAGCTTCTGGCGGGAACTCCAATTTACAGAGCAGGGAAGGAATAAAAGTGGACAGGCAGCCAGTCAGAAAGAATACTTCTGCATGTCCTGTGTTTCTGCGCTGCGGCGGATGTCAGCTTCTGGATATGCCTTATGAAAAACAGCTGAAGATCAAGCAGACAAAGCTGGAGGAACTGTTGAAGCCCTATTGTAAGGTGCAGCCAATTATTGGAATGAAGGATCCTTTCCATTACAGAAACAAGGTACACGCTGTTTTTGACCATGATAAAAAGGGAAATCCTGTTTCAGGGGTGTACGAGGCGAATACTCATCGTGTCGTTCCCGTAGAGTCCTGTCTGATTGAGGATCAAAAAGCGGACGAGATTATTGGAACCATCAGAGGCATGTTAAAATCATTTAAGATTAAAACGTATGATGAGGACACGGGATATGGTCTCCTTCGTCATGTCCTGATACGGCGGGGATTCACAACGGGTGAAATTATGGTCGTTCTGGTTACCGCTTCTCCTGTATTTCCTTCAAAAAATAATTTTGTACGGGCATTGAGAGAAAAGCACCCGGAAATTACGACGATTGTTCAGAATGTAAACGGCAGGGACACCAGTATGGTACTCGGTGACCGGGAGAATGTGCTGTACGGCAAAGGCTATATTGAGGACATCCTGTGCGGCTTCCGTTTCCGGATCTCTTCTAAATCATTTTATCAGGTAAATCCGGTACAGACAGAGGTGCTCTATCGGAAAGCGATGGAGCTGGCCGCACTTAAGGGGAAAGAAACGGTGATTGACGCGTACTGCGGTATTGGTACGATTGGGATCGTGGCAAGCCAGGAGGCAGGCCAGGTGATCGGCGTGGAATTAAACCGCGATGCAGTGCGGGACGCAGCTCAGAATGCTAAGATCAATGGGATTAAGAATGTGCAGTTCTATTGTAATGATGCCGGTGCGTTCATGAGCAGGATGGCGGACAATGGAGAACACGCCGATGTCGTCTTTATGGATCCGCCAAGGAGTGGAAGCACGGAAGAATTTATTCAGGCGGTAGTTAAGATGAAACCGGAAAAAGTGGTCTATGTGTCATGCGGCCCGGATACGCTGGCCAGAGATTTGGCGGTGTTTAGGAAGATGGGGTATGAGGCGAAAGCTGCGTGGGGGGTGGATATGTTTCCGGGGACGGAGCATGTCGAGTGTATAATACAGATGCGGAATTGTGGTTTGAAGAAAAAATAAGGGAATAAACCACAAGATATAGTGGTTTTTGGCGAAAAAACGAGGCGAAAATCGAGTGAAAAATGGCCGATTTTTACCCCGTTTTTTTGGGCCTTCCACAGATGGCAAAGGGGAATTCACAGATGGAAAGGGAAAATTCAGAGGATAGACGGCATATAAAAACGTTTATCCTTTTTGCATATAGATCGTTTTGTCACACAGAAAATTAATAGGGGGCTGCGGTCCTTTGCAATGAGCTAAGGAGAAGTTTTGGAGGAGATTAATGTAGATTGGGATGACAGGTGGCTGCTGGGGACGACTCGGTGGCCCATTTTTATTATCAGTTTTTAATAGAAAGCCGCCGATTGTTTGTTGGTTTTCGGAATAGCTTTTCTGGAGAAAGCCGGTATAATGCTTTATTGAAAAATGAACAGAAGGAGGGATAAGGAAACAGTGCCATTGCAGAAGCCAAGAAAAGGGACAGCCAAAGAGAAAAGAAACTGCTGGTCGAGGGGAAACGGACCGTATAGCTACAGAGGGGAGCTGAAGCACGGGCTTTCCCTGAACAGGAGGTATCTGAACAGGGAGGTCCGCCGTTACACAGGGGAAGCACTGAAAGGAAATCAATACCGGAAAATATGCAAGACAGTCTATATGGTGGATTTTACTTGAGCCATGCTCTTCATGTTTGAGGAACATGGCTTTCCATCCATATAGTCATAAATCTGTTCGTAATTCATAGAAGGAGGAATGGGATCCATGAAAAAAAGAAATCTATTCAGTGAAATGCCCGAAACGAGTTCAGTTTGGCGATCCGATGTATTTTGAAGAATACGAGGGGAGGAAGCTGGAAAGTCTCGTGGTGGATTGCAAACCGCCACGAGGCTTTGTGGCAAAGGTTGTTTTAGTGGAAGAGCCAATGAAGGAATATCCGGATGAGATGTCTCGCACGATGACGCTTTATATGGCTCCGAAGGAAACCATCGACACCTACGTGGATGGCTATATGTACGAAGGTCAGGATGTTAAGGAAAAAGAAATTGGAGTTGATACTGCAAAATACCTGCTCCATGTGGACGGACGCTATGAAGAAATTCATACGGGTGCGGATGGTTATTGGGGAAATCATCTGGAGTTTTCACGCGGACAGGGGAAATCCCGGATTCTGGATGCGATAACAGTCTCAGTGTGTATGCCGGAGTTTGAAGATTTTGAAAGCATGAAGCGTCTGACAGGCTATATTTTTTTAGATGCCCAGCTTTTAGCGGAACCAGATAGCCAGACCGAACAGATAAAAATGGAATAGCAGATAACAAACGGAATAAAGGTGCGTTTATACCGAAATGGATTTAGGGTTCTATGTATATCCAGAAGTGAAGGAAATACCAGATGGAAGTGAGGAATTATGCCAATGAAAGATTATGAAGTGAACACCGCCGTATTATTTCATACCGGTTTTAATGACGGGGAATGCAACCGCCTGATGTTTGAAGGGATGAAAGAAAAAATCATCGAGGACATCAGGAGTGCATTCGAGAAAGACGGAACACTCTCCCAAAATATCACCAGCAATCTGGATTTTACATTTTCTGGATACAAGGTGAAGGTGGAGTACGCGTTCTCGTGTCATGATGAAAACGAGGCTGAAGCGGAAAGCTTTTCAAATTACTGTCTGCAGAATATCCGGCAGGGATTGGAGGAACAGGGATACACGATGGAAAAGGTCACTTGTGAAGCGAGTGAGATGGATATGACGTGGCTGGATCGAATGGAAGAAATATGGTTTGGATAATTAAAAGGAGGCTAAGACAATGATGCATTATGAGCGTGTAAGAACCGATTTATCACAGGCAGAAAGAACAATAAAAACAGCTCTGAGATCCACGGTCGATTCGGAAGCAGAAAAAACGGCGCTGGAGGAAGCGCTGGGTCTGGTTCAGCAGGCAAGGGATATCTGCCGGGTGGCGCAGAAGGCGTCCATTCAGGTACAGATTACACAGGGCATGGAAATGCAATAATGGAAGGGCAACAGTAATAAAAATATCCAGAGAAAAATGGAACGAGCTTCCGTTTCTCTCTTTCACATAGATGGTCCCAAAGACCGCGGGCAGGCAGTTATGTTCATTTTACATTTGAGCATAGCTGCTTTTTTATTGCCCAAAACCAGTAAAACACAATGTAAGGAAGGACTGAGAACCATGAGTACAAGATTTTTAGGAGGAACGTCAATGGCGGACTTGGAGCGGGTTATGCAGCAGGCACCAGGATTCCGGCCGAGGAAAAGCGGAATCATACGAAGCCATTACCCGATATCCCATGAGGCGAAGCCATGCGAAGGGTGTCAGTATGCAGCGGTTAAGACGGCAGAGGAGGAAGATGGCGGAGAACAGGTCTCCTTTTCCTATGGAGTTTTACTTGCGTTGTTAACCGAGGAGTTACCATCGTGTGCGCTGACTGTGAGGATAGGAAGGCTCCAGGCAGAGGTTGCCGGGAGAAATCCCAGCCCATTTGAGACCGAAGAGCATAGACGCCGGTTCCAGGCGCTGGTGCGCTGCGGCTCCTATCCCGGTATTCGCACCGATTCCGGATTTGCGGCCGCACTTTTCCTGCTGAGCTCTGACTCCCATCTTTGGGGGCTGGCTGGCCCCTTTGTGGAAGAACGGACCATCGATTACAGTCGGTTCCGCCTGCGCGGGTCAGACTTAGATGGCTATGCGCTCTATTGTGTGGCGAAGGAACTGTATACCGGGAAAGCTTATGTGACGCTCTCGGAGCTGGGAGATCCGGAGCTGTTTCATGATGGTCTGCTGCGTTTGATTGTCCATGCCATCTTAATCAGCCGGCATGGAGTGAAGGGGGTCATCAGCGAGGAGGAAATCAGATGTTAGCGATTCAAATTGGATATGGTAATGGAAAATCAGAAGAAATGGTATTTCCACTGGACGATGCCGGAAAGAGCAAAATCGATGCACTCAGAGAGGAAGCGGAAGGCGGAAACGAAGAATTGACCATCCGATCTTCCCGATCCTCTGTCCAGAAGCTGCCGTCCTGCATCAACGGGATGGAGTTTGACAGGCAGTCCCAAAAGGAACTGGAGTTTTTAAATGAGCGTTTCGGACATTTGACAAGGGCGGAACAGGACATTCTTTCTGCCATGCTGGAGATGGAGGAGCCGGAAACATTAAAGGAAATCATCAATCTGTCCTATAACCTGAGTAATTATGAGCTGTTAAGGGATGTCAGCGATTCCGGCAGGATTGCGGCGGAACTGCTGTCCAGAGATAAGAAAATCGAAGTTCCAGAAGAGCTATGGTCGATGCTGGACTTTGAACGGATCCGGGAACGCTATTTTGACACGCACCAGGGAGCATACGGCCCCAGCGGCCTGGTGTTAAAATGCGAGGAGAAGGAATTTACCCAGGTATATGACCGGTTTTTGCCGGATCCAGGCTATGAGAAAGACGGCCTGTTCCTGGTGCATCTGTATCGGATGTCTGGTAACAAGCCGTTGCATTACACCATATCCCTGCCGGCAGAGGAAGAAAAACAAAGCATGGCCAAGCAGGCTCTGGGAATCCGGGATTTTTCCGAGTGCAGGATGAATCAGTACGGCGGCTCCCTGGATGAGTTGAAGGGTTATCTTCCGTTAGCAAAGGATGTAGAATCATTGAACCAGTTTGCAAAGCTGTTAAAGGAGCAGGTGTTAGCCGATGGACTCCAGAACGTGAACCGGTTGATGGCGGCCCTGGAGGCGGAGTGTTCGCGGAGCATGGAAGATGCGGCAATGGTTGCGAAGAATCTGAGTCGGTATCAGATCATGGAGGAGATGAAATCCCCGGATGCGTATGCCAGATTTAAAATGGAACAGGACGGTTCGGTGTTTGCCACATCTATCTGTAGGAATTATCTGGACTGGTACGGATTAGGGGAGGAGCTGCTGAAACGGGATGGTGTCATGATGACGGCACATGGTCTGGTGACCTGTGAGGACTGGTGCTGTGAAAGGCTCCCGGATGAGGTTGTGGTAACCCGCCTGTACAGTCCGTTGGCCGGAACCATTGAGGATGAGGAGGAATACAGCTCCACGCTGCCTGCTCTCAGCCTGCCCGGTTATGAATACGACATCAAAAAAGCCATCCAAGGAGATTACATTCAGGGGGTGCGAAGCGGTCTTGCTGAATACATGGATCATCAGTTATTAAAACAGAGGGTTATCAGTATGTTCCCCACCGTAGAAAGCTACCAATATAAGCTCTGGGGGGTACTGGAGGTCAAAAGCTGGGGAAAGCTGCAGCCGGAGGAATGGGAATTTATAAAGGACCAGTGGGCCGGGCAGGCGGCCGATGGATGGGGCGAAGGCTTTGAGCAGCGCGAGATCGACTGTGGAGAAGGGGTATCCCTTTATGTCCATTTCTATACAGGTGAAATGAGGATTCAGACAGAACAGGAATTGAAAGGGATTGCAAAGGAGCAGCCGGAAATGCAAATGGGAGGAATGGCTTGATGGAACAAAAGATGGGAGTTTTGCTGCGTATCTGTGAAAATGAGTGGTTTTACCATGACGCAGTGGATCTTCCGAGCCATTGGGAAGCAATCAAAGATGTATATCAGCGGGCCAGGGTTGCGGATGTTCATTCTTATGAGTTGAGGTATTTTAAGGGATGGCCTGACTTTCTGGTACCCATTTTACAGCACGCAAAGGGAACCCTGGCGGAAGCCAATCTGCTGGCATTCCGGCTGTCACAATTGTCAGAGAAGGAATTGTGGACTTATGAAGCGGCGCTTAAGCTGTTACCGGACCGGACAATGAAAACAATCATCAACGCCACCTACAATCTGAACTGCTTTGATTTCCTACCGGGCATTATCTGCGATGAAGCAATCGGAGAGATGACGCTTGCGAATAACCTGGAGCCGATTCTCCTGGGACTTTCGGAGGAGGTATATGCCCTGTTGGATGAAAAGAAGGTGGGAGCTTTTATCCGGGAGCGGGAGAAGGGAGTATTTACGGGAAATGGATACGGTTACAGCAACGGAGAATCGTGGAAGGAGGTTTATGATAAATTTGATTTTTCTGAACCATTGGAGGGGTGCCGGGGGTTATTATCTTTGTACCTGATGCCGGAAAAATCCTATGGAAATAAGGAACAGTCCGAATGGCTGGAATTGCCTTGTGGCGAAGCAGAGAGCAGAACAGTTCTTGGGCGGTTAGGAGTGGAATCCCTGGAACAGTGTAAGATTTTGGAAATCCGAAGCGCAGTCCCACATTTTGAGTCCTTCTTGAGCCGGGAGGAGACAGTTTCCCATTTTAACCGGCTGGCAACAGAACTGTCAAAACTACCGGAGAAGGAACTGCTCAAATTGAAAGCTGTAGTGGAAGCAGAGGAATGTGATTCCGTTGGACAAGCGTTAGAGCTGATCCGTCAGTTGGAACGGTATGAATTGGATGTCCATATGACTTCGTACGCAAAGTATGGCCGGGAGTGCCTGGAGGGAATGGAAATCGATATATCAGGAGAGGCATTCCGGGATTTCGATTTTGATCTATATGGAATGGAGGAGTGTACGCGGCTCGGCAAAGCATTGACAAAATACGGGGCGTTGCAACGCGAACCGGCCTTTGAACTGGAACTAAAGGAGGACGGTCTGCGGATGAGTGGAATGGAGTGAAGGAACGTAAAGACAGAAAAAAATATGCGTAGAAGGGAGGCGCTGTCTTATCAATAGTTTTATTTCCTGGGTAGGAGGGAAAAAGGCGCTGCGCAGCACAATCTATGAGCTGTTTCCGGTGGGGTATGGGCGATATATCGAAGTGTTTGGCGGCGGAGGCTGGGTGCTTTTCGGCAGACCGCCGGATCCGGGTGTGATGGAGGTGTACAACGACTTTAACTCCAATCTGGTCAACCTTTACTATTGTGTGAAGAACCATACCATGGAGCTGCTGCGTCTGTTGGGCTTTCTTCCCTTAAACAGCCGGGATGAATTCAATGTGCTCCGCCGGTTTCTGGAAAAACAGGAGTTTGACCTGGCGTTCTTATCGCAGGAGCTGGACCTTGCCAGACATAACCTCCCTGATCCGGAGTTTGAGGAAATCCGCTCGTTGATGCTGGAACATGCGAGTATTGGGGATGTTCAGAAAGCGGCGGCGTTCTACAAGCTGATCCGATACAGCTATGGGAGCGGCTGCACTTCCTTTGGCTGCCAGCCCTTTGATGTGCGTAAGACCTTCCATTTAATCTGGCAGGCATCCAACCGCTTAGCGAATACCGTGATTGAGAATAAAGATTTTGAGGCGCTAATCCGACAGTATGACCGGGAGAACGCCTTTTTTTATTGTGATCCGCCTTACTACATGACAGAGGACCATTACGAGGTGGAGTTTCCCAAGCCGGATCATGTGCGGCTGCGGGATGCTTTGACAAGGTGTCTGGGAAAATGGATGGTCAGCTACAATGACTGTGCCTATATCCGGGAACTGTATCAGGATTACCACATCACGGCGGTTACCAGAATCAACAACCTGGCGCAGCGGTATGATCGGGGCTGTGAATTCCCGGAGGTGATTATTACCAACTATGATCCGATGGAGAGAAAGAAGTCCGGTCCCCAGCAGATGGATTTGTTCTCGGCAGGGCTGATGGGAGGGGATGGATGAATTGAAGGAGATTGAAAAGCTCCGGTGGATGAAGGAGCGGATTGCAGAGGAGACAGGGGGAAAGCAGTGGCTGTCAACCGGAATCGGTCTGCCTCTGATGGTGAAAATGCAGG